>JAJAYV010000149.1 GCA_026786045.1 Frankiaceae bacterium
GGCCCTACCCCGGCGCGGGGCCCCGGACCCGGATCGGGACCTTCGGCCGGGCAGACGGGCCCTTCGGCCCCCTCCCGGCAGGGGTCGCGGACGGTGTCATGCACACAGTGGGCCGGACACCCCGGACGGCTCCAGTCCAAGGAGAACTCCCATGGCCGACACCCTCGACCGCCCGGTCGTCTCGACCTCCAACACCTCCGCCACCGGCGACCGCCGCGTCGGCATCATCGGCACGCTGGTCATCGTGGCCGGCGTCATCCTCGCCCTGGCCGGCGCGGGCACCTGGGCGCTCGTCCAGACCAGCCTGGCCGGCGAGAGCATCACCGTCGCCGAGGACGCGTCCTGGTTGGCCGGCGAGAAGGTGGACGGCCCCTTCACCGCCTACGCCGAGACCGACATCATCCAGCAGCACACCCTCGAGAGCAGCGGCGGCAAGACCTACGCCGAGCTCGACCGCGAGGACCCAGTTCGCGCCACCGTCATGAACGGCAGCTTCCTGCGGGCCAGCCTGTTCACCAGCGTCGTGAGCTTCGGCATCGCCGCGATGGCGATGGGCCTCGGTGTCGTCTTCGTCCTGATGGGCTTCGCGCTCCGGGCGATCGGTCACCCCCGTACCGCCTAGCGGCCGCAGGCGGGTCCTCAGATCCGCCGCCCCAGCCGCACCGCGAGCGGGGTGGGACCGGGAGCCGCCAGAAGGCGCCTCCCCGCCCGGTGCCCCAGGACCGGCCGGACCTCAGGGGCCGGCCGGTTCTTCGCGTTGCCGCAGCGCGGGAGTGGAACACTCGGCGCCATGACCGAGCCGAATGCGACCAAGCTGCGGGTGTTCCTGCTCGACGACCACGAGCTCGTGCGCCGCGGCGTGCGCGAGCTGCTCGAGGGCGAGGGCGACATCGAGGTCGTCGGCGAGGCCGCCACCGCCGCCGAGGCGCTGGCCCGGGTGCCCGCCGTCCGGCCGCAGGTGGCCGTGCTCGACGTCCGCCTGCCGGACGGCGACGGCGTGTCGGTGTGCCGCGACCTGCGCTCGCAGTTCCCGGACCTCGCCTGCCTGATGCTCACCTCCTTCTCCGACGACGACGCGCTGCTCGGCGCGGTCATGGCCGGCGCCGCGGGCTACGTCCTCAAGGACATCCGCGGCGGCGACCTGGTAGGCGCGGTGCGCACCGTCGCGGCGGGCGGCTCGCTGCTCGACGCGAAGTCCACCGCCCACGTGCTCGCCCGGCTGCGCGACAAGCAGGCCGCCGACCCGCTCGACGTGCTGACCGACCAGGAGCGCAAGATCCTCGGCCTCATCGGCGAGGGCTTGACGAACCGGCAGATCGGCGAGCGGATGTTCCTGGCCGAGAAGACGGTGAAGAACCACGTCAGCTCGCTGCTGTCCAAGCTCGGCATGCAGCGCCGCACCCAGGTCGCCGTGCTGGCCACCGAGCAGCGCCAGGGCCGCCAGCGCCCGTGACCACGCCGAAGGTCGTCCTCCCCCAGCTGCGGCTCGACGATCTGCTTGAGGAGCTGCAGCTGCGGCTGTCGCACGTGCGCTCCACGCGCGACCGGGTGCGCGGCCTGCTCGAGGCGGTGCTCGCTGTCGGCAGCGACCTCGACCTGCAGACCGTCCTGCACCGCATCACCCAGGCAGCATCCACCCTCGCCGACGCGCAGTACGCCGCGCTCGGCGTCATCGGCGACGACGGCCAGCTGTCGCAGTTCATCACCGTCGGCATCGACGAGGAGCAGCACGCGCGCATCGGCTCCCTGCCCCGCGGCCACGGTGTGCTCGGCCTGCTGATCCGCCGGCCCGAGCCGCTGCGCCTGGACGACCTCGGGTCCGACCCGGCGGCGTACGGCTTCCCGCCGCACCACCCGCCGATGACGACCTTCCTCGGCGTCCCGATCCGGGTCCGCGACGAGATCTTCGGCAACCTCTACCTGACCGAGAAGAAGGGCGGCGGCTGCTTCGACGAGGAGGACGAGGCGGTGGTGCTGGCGCTGGCCGCCGCCGCCGGCGTCGCCATCGAGAACGCCCGCCTGTACGACACGGCCCGGCGTCGCGAGCTCTGGATGCAGGCCACCGCCGAGATCAGCACGCAGCTGCTCGGGGGCGCCGAGCTCGATGAGGTGCTGGCGGTCGTGGCCACCCGTGCCCGTGACCTCAGCGGCGCCGCGACCTGCTACGTCGCGCTGCCGAGCGGCCCGGGGTGGCTGCTCGTCGAGGTCGCGGACGGCCAGGACGCCGACCAACTGCTGGGCCGGGTCGTGCCGCTGGCGGGCTCGCCCTGCGAGCAGGTGCTCGCCGAGGACCGGCCGCTGCTGCTCCTGGGCGAGGACGCCGCCGGGGTCCCCGCGGTGCGCCCGGTCGGCTCGGCCCTGCTCGTCCCGCTGGGCGGCCACGGCTCGACGCGAGGGGTGCTGGTCGTCACGACCCCGGCCGAGGAGGCGCCGGTCCCCGTCGCCGCGGTCGAGGAACTGAGCGCCTTCGCCGGGCAGGCCACGCTCGGCCTCGAGGTGGCCCAGCGCCGCCGCGACGCGGAGAAGCTCGTGGTCTTCGAGGACCGCGACCGCATCGCGCGCGACCTGCACGACCTGGTCATCCAGCGGCTGTTCGCGACCGGCATGCAGCTCGAGAGCGCCGCCCGCCTGGTCGAGCAGCCCGAGGCGGCCATCCGGGTGCGCCGCGCCGTCGACGACCTCGACACGACCATCCGCGAGATCCGCTCCACCATCTACGCGCTCACCGCCAAGACCGACGACGAGCGCGGAAGCCTGCGCGGGCGGCTGTTCGACGTCGTCGACGCCGGGACCGAGCAGCTCGGCTTCACGCCCGCCGTCCGGCTGTCCGGCCTGGTCGACACGTCCGTGCCGCCGGAGGTGGCCGAGCACCTGCTCGCCGTGCTGCGCGAGGCGCTGTCGAACGCGGCCCGGCACGCCGGCGCGTCCCGCGTCGAGGTCGTCCTCGAGGTGGGCGACACCCTGCACCTCACCGTCCGCGACGACGGCCGCGGGATGCCGCCCGGCGCCGACCGGCGCAGCGGCCTGGCCAACCTCGAGGCGCGCGCCCAGGAGGTCGGCGGTCGGTTCGAGGTGACGAGCAGCCCCGCCGGCGGCACCGAGCTGCTCTGGACCGCCGACCTCCGGCAGGACGAGCGGCCGGACTAGCCGGTGTGCGCGACGGCGCTCACGACGTCGACGGTCGTGACGATGCCGAGCAGGCGGCCCGAGTCGTCCACGACGACGACCGCGTCGGTGCGGCTGTGCCGCAGCAGGTTCGCGACCCGCGGCATCGGCGTCGTCGGGGCCGCCTGCGGCACGTAGTGCATCGTCGCGGCCGAGACGGCCTGGTCCTCCGGGGCACCGTGCCCCGACGCGGTCAGCAGGGCGTGCGCGACCAGCCGGTCGTCCACCAGCCCGAGGAAGCGGCCGTTCTCGACCACCGGCAGGTGCCGCACGCCGTGGGTCCGCATGAGCCGGATCGCGTCCGCCACGAGGGCCGAGGTGTCCACTGACACGACCGGTCCGGTCATGACGTCCGCGGCGACCAGGCCGCCGAGGCGGTCCGGGGTGGCGGAGCCCGCGGGGCCAGAGGTGGTCCCGGACGCGGTCATGGCGGCTCCTCTCGTCGGGGGGGGGGGGGGCGGGCCCCCCCCCCCCCCCCCCCGCCCCCCGGCCGCGCGGGCCCCCGGCCCCCCGGGCGGGCCCCCCCCCCCCGGGGGGCCGGGCCCCCCC
>JAJAYV010000150.1 GCA_026786045.1 Frankiaceae bacterium
CCGCCGCCGCGCGCGCCGCCTCCCGCGCGCACGGCGGCACGCGCGGCCGCGGGGGCGGGGGCGCGCGGCCCGGCGACCGGCCGGGCGAGGGGACCGCCGAGGGCGGCGACGACGCCGGCCGGCTGGTCGTCGACGGGACGGCGTACGGCGCCGGCGACGTCGTCCACCTGCGCCCGGTCAGCTGATCGTGACGGCCTTGGTGTCCAGCCAGGTGATGGAGCCGTCGCGGGCCGAGCTCTCGAAGGCCCACAGCTCGTAGTCGCCTGCGGGGGCGTCGGTGCTGCCCTCCCACTCGCCGCGCTCGGGTGCGCCGATCGTCGCCGTGGAGAAGCCCTCGTCCACGACGGTGCCACCCTGCTTGAGCTGCCAGTTCACGGTGGCCTCGAAGACCGTCGCGGTGCCGCCGAAGGTGCGCTCGGCGAGCATCGACCCCTCCTGCACGTCGAGCCAGACCGGGCCCAGCGTCTCGGCCGCGGGCGCCCGGGTCAGCACCTGCTCGGTGCCGACCGAGCCCCACAGGGTCTCGACCGGCTGCCCCTCCACCAGCAGGCGGACACCGGTGAGCGAGGGGTCGGCCGCGGTGACGGTGTGCACGAGCTGCTGGAGCGTCATCGCCTCGAAAGCCGATCCGCCGCCGTTGGTCGTCGCCTCCTGCGAGACGTCGACGACGGCCGTGGTCCCGTCGCGCTCGATGCTGCGCAGCTCGGTGCCGGCGGCCCACAGCGAGGTGTAGTCCGGGTCGTTCGGCTTGCCGGCGAGCATGAGGTCGACCGCGTCCTCCACCGCTTGCGCCGGGTCGCCGACCGGCCGCTGCTCGAACTCGCGGTAGAGCCTCGGCCCGCGCGGGTCCTGCGCCGCTCCCAGCCAGTAGGCGGCGCGGGCCTCGGTCTGGGCGGCGGGCTCGCTGCTGCTCTGGCCGGCCGTCGGTGCCGGTTCGGCCGTCGGGCTGACGGTCGGAGCGGTCGGGCTGGCGGGGACTGCGACCGAGCTGGTGCCGTCGTCGGACCCGCAGCCCGTGAGCAGCAGCACGACGAGCAGGGCGGGGGCGCAGAGCCGAGCCTGGGTGCGGCCAGCGGACATGGCGACCTCCTGGTGAACGGGTCGCGGGGGAGACCCGTACCCGGTCAGACGCAGGCTAGGGCCGCGGGGTTGCCTCCGGTCCGCCCTCGTCGGAGTCGTACGGCGGCCACTGCCCCTGCGGCGCGCGCAGCGAGTCGAAGTAGCGGTCCTGCGGCCGGGCGCCGGCCTGCTCGCCGGGCCCGCCGGCGTTGGTGCCGAGCGAGGTCCCCACCGCGACCAGGCCCGCGACGAGGATGACGAGCGCGGCGGGGATGCCCCGCGGCAGCACGGTCGCGGCCAGCACGAATGCCAGCCCTGCGAGCGCGCGCAGGGCGAAGTAGGTGGTGTGCCGGCGGCTCATGTCCGGACGCTACGTCCGTTCTGCCGGGTCGGCGAGCGTAGGTTGCGCGCGTGGACCCCGACGACCTCGAGGCAACCCTGCTGGGCGCGCCGTGCGAGCTGACGCGGGACGACGTGGCCGACGCGGTCGGCATCCCCGAGCCGCAGGCGCGCAGCCTGTGGAACGCCATGGGCTTCCCCGACGTCGGCCCCGCCGAGCGGGCGTTCACGAGCAAGGACGTCGAGGCGCTGCGGACCGCCCTCGAGCTCGCCGCGACCGGCGTCGTCGACGCCGACACGGTCATGGTGCTGGCCCGGTCGATGGGCCACGAGCTGCCGGACGTGCGCGCCGGGGTCGCCCTCGGGCCGCTGCTGGTGCGGCTCGGCGACGTGTACGGCGCACCGGTCAACCTCGCCAGCCGGCTCACCGACGAGGCGAGGCCGCGCACCGTGCTCGTCGACCAGGCCACCGCCGACGCGCTGGCCGACGACGCCTCGTACGAGCTCAAGCGGCTGCGCCGCCGGTCGGTGCGCGGCTACCGGTCGCTGACCCCGCACCTGCTGCGGCGTACTAGCGTCGACGCGTGAGCGACCTCCCCCAGCGGATCAGCCTGCGCGAGGTGGGACCGCGCGACGGCCTGCAGAACGAAGCGCCCGTGCCCACCGAGAGCAAGGTGGCGCTCATCGACGCGCTGTCGCGCACCGGCGTCGGGCGGATCGAGGCGGTGTCCTTCGTCCACCCGAAGGCGATCCCGTCGATGGCCGACGCCGCGGAGGTATGGGCGGCCGTGGCCAAGTCCGTCGACGTCCGGTACTCCGCGCTCGTGCCGAACCTGCGTGGCGCCCAGCGCGCGCTCGACGCCGGCTTCCGCGAGATCGAGGTCGTCGTCAGCGCCAGCGACACGCACAACCTCAAGAACGTCAACCGCAGCACCGACCAGTCGCTCGACGACATCGCCGAGCTGCTGCAGGCCGCGCACGCCGCCGGCGCCACCTGCCAGGTCATCGTCTCCACCGCCTTCGGCTGCCCGTACGAGGGGGAGGTGCCGGTCGAGCGAGTGCTGGCCGTCGCTGGCCGCGCGCTGGCAGACGGCGCGGACGGGCTGTCGTACGGCGACACCACCGGCATGGCGACGCCGAGCCGGGTGACGGCGCTGGTCGGCGAGACGCGGATGCGCTTGCCGGACGCCGAGCTGAACCTGCACTTCCACAACACCCGGGGGACGGGGCTGGCCAACGTCCTCGCCGCCCTGCAGCTCGGCGTCATCGACTACGACGCCTCGGTCGGCGGGCTCGGCGGCTGCCCCTACGCCCCCGGCGCCACCGGCAACGTGTGCACCGAGGACCTCGTGCACATGGTCGAGGACATGGGTGTCGACACCGGCGTGGACCTCGACGCGATGCTCGACGCGGCCCGCGAGGCCGAGCGGCTCGTCGGCCGCACCCTGCCGTCGCAGGTCCTGCGCGCCGGCCCGCGCACCCGGCTCACCCCCCTGTAGCGGAGCTGCACGCGCTCGCCCCGCTCAGCGGCGGCGCAGCCGCCCGTCCCGGACGTCCTCGAGCACGACATGGGCGACCGGGTCGCCGTCGTACTCCGCCTCCTCGACCTCGGCCGGCGCGGCCCATACGAACTTGCGGTAGGACCAGAAGCGGAACGTCGTGCCGAGCACGAGCCCCACCCCGTTGGCGGCAATGTTGTCGGCCAGCCGGGACTCGAAGCCCAGCACGTAGTGCGAGACGAAGAGGCAGAGCAGCGAGATGCTCAGGCCGACGGCGTTGAGCCCGACGAACAGGCCGTACTCCCGCCGCAGCGAGGTGCGGGTGCGGTGCTTGAACGACCAGTGCCGGTTGAGCAGGAACGCGTTGGTGGCCGAGACGACCGTCGAGCAGACCTTCGCCGTCAGCGGCTTGTCGGGCAGCGCCAGCAGGACGAGGTTGAACACCAGCAGGTCGATGCCGAGGCTGATGAAGCCGACGGTCCCGAACTTGGCCAGCTCGCTGAACAGCGAGCGGAAGCGCTCGACCAGCGCCCTCAGCACGGGAGGGCGGCCGGTCCGGTCATCGGACCAGCCTAGCGGGGGCGTGGGAAGATGCCCGCACCGCTTCTGCCTGGAGGATCACGTGCTCGACACCCGGCTCACCGAGGAGCAGCAGTCGCTGCGCAAGACGGTCGAGGCCTTCGCCCGCGAGGTCGTCGCCCCCGTGTCCTACGCCCACGACCGCGACCGCACCTTTCCGTACGACGTGGTGCGCGGCATGGCCGAGATGGGCCTGTTCGGCCTGCCCTTCCCGGAGGAGTACGGCGGCATGGGCGGCGACTACTTCGCCCTGTGCCTGGCCATCGAGGAGCTCGCCCGGGTCGACCAGAGCGTCGCGATCACGCTGGAGGCCGGCTGCTCGCTCGGCGCGATGCCGATCTTCCGCTTCGGCACCGAGGAGCAGAAGCAGCAGTGGCTGCCGCAGCTGTGCTCCGGAGAGGCGCTCGGCGCCTTCGGGCTCACCGAGCCCGGCGCCGGCAGCGACGCCGGCGGCACCCGCACCACCGCCCGGCTCGAGGACGGCTCCTGGGTCGTCAACGGCACCAAGGCGTTCATCACCAACAGCGGCACCGACCTGACCCGACTGGTGACGGTGACGGCCGTGACCGGCCAGACGAGCAGCGGCAAGAAGGAGATCTCCTCGATCCTCGTGCCGGTGCCGATCGAGGGCTTCACCGCCGAGCCGGCGTACGACAAGGTCGGCTGGCACGCCAGCGACACCCACCCGCTGACCTTCGAGGACGTCCGCGTCCCGGCGGAGAACCTGCTGGGCGGGCGCGGTCGCGGTTACGCCAACTTCCTGCACATCCTGGACGAGGGCCGCATCGCCATCAGCGCACTGTCGGTCGGCGCCGCGCAGGGCTGCGTCGACCAGAGCGTGAAGTACGCCAAGGAGCGCGAGGCCTTCGGACGGCCGATCGGGCAGAACCAGGCCATTGCGTTCAAGATCGCGCGGATGGAGGCGCGGGTGCACACCGCCCGCACCGCCTACTACGACGCGGCCGCCAGGATGATGGTCGGCCTGCCGTTCAAGAAGGAGGCGGCGATCGCCAAGCTCGTCTCCGGCGAGGCCGCGATGGACAACGCGCGCGACGCGACGCAGGTGCACGGCGGCTACGGCTTCATGAACGAGTACGTCGTGTCGCGCCACTACCGCGACTCGAAGATCCTCGAGATCGGCGAGGGCACCACCGAGGTGCAGCTCATGCTCATCGCTCGCGAGCTCGGCCTGTGAGCGTGAGCTGGATCGAGCTAGAGGGGGCCGTCAACGTCCGCGACGTCGGCGGGCTGCCGACGATCGACGGGCGCACCACCCGCCCGGGTGTGCTGCTGCGCGCCGACAACCTGCAGGACCTCACCGCGGCCGACGTGACCATGCTGCGTGACCGGCTGCGGCTGCAGACCGTCGTCGACCTGCGCAGCACCGGCGAGCTGCACCTCGCGGGGGAGGGTCCGCTCAAGCGCGCCGGGCTCGTGCACCACCACCTGTCGCTCATCCCGGAGTGGGACGGCGAGCCCGACGGGGCCGAGGTGCAGCGCGCGCTCGACACGACCCTGCAGGAAAAGGCGCTGCCCGCCCGCCCGCGGCAGACCGACCCGACCGACCTCGGCGACCACTACACCGGCTACGTCCGCGACGCCGGCGCGAACATCGGCAAGGCGTTGCACGTGCTCGCCGAGGCCGACAGCGGCGCCGTGCTCGTGCACTGCGCCGCGGGCAAGGACCGCACCGGTGTGGTCGTCGCCCTGGCCCTGTCGCTGGCCGGCGTCAGCCGCGAGGCGGTCGTCGCCGACTACGTCCGCAGCGCCGAGCGGATCGAGCAGATCCACCGGCGCCTGCTGGCGACCGACGCGTACGGCCCCGGTCTCGTAGGCGTGGCGCCGGCGGACATGACGCCCAAGGCGTCCTCGATGGAGCACTTCCTCGACGTGGTCGACCGCGACTACGGCGGTCCGCACGGTCTGGCGATGTCGGTCGGCGTGCCCGAGGAGGCGGTGGCCCGCTTGGGTGTGCGCCTGGTCGGCACCTCCCCGCGCGCCCGGTGACCTCGGGGCCGCTCGCCCTGCTGCTGCCCTTCGTCCTGCTGTCCTTCGCGGCCAACTCGCTCATCACCCGCCATGTCGTCGCCGAGCGACTGCTCGACCCCGGGCTGCTCACCTGCGTGCGGTTCCTCAGCGGCGCCGTCGCGCTGGTCGCGCTCGCCGTGGTGCGGCGTGAACGGGTCGAGACCGGCCGGCGCAACGCGCTGCCGGCGCTCTGGCTGGGTCTCTACGCCGTCTGCATCTCGTACGGCTACCTCCACATCGGCGCTGCGGCAGGCACTTTCGTCTTCTACGCCTCGGTGCTGGCGACGCTCGTCCTGGACGACCGGCTGCGCGGCGGGGTCGTGCCGGCCCGCCGGCTGGCGGGCGCAGGGGTGGGCCTGGCCGGCATCGGCGTGCTGGCGACCGAGTCGGTGGAGGACGTGAGCCTGCTCGGCGTCGCGCTGCTCGTCGCGACCGGTGCCGCCTGGGGGCTCTACACCGCGGCCGGCCGCGGCGCGGGGGAGCCGAGGCGCTTCACGACCGGGAACTTCGCCGTGCTCGCGCTGGTGCTGCTGCTCCCGACCGCCGGGCTGGCGGGCAGCGGTGTCAAGATAACCAGCGCGGGCCTTTTCTGGGGCGTCGTCATGGGCGTCGGGACGACCGCCTTCGCCTACGTCGCCTGGTACGCCTGCCAGCGCCTGCTCACCGGCTCTCAGGCCGGGCTCGTGCAGCTCGTGATCCCGGTGCTGACCACGGTGGGGGCGGTGGCGCTGCTGGACGAGCCGCTCACGGCGCGGCTGGCGGTGGCGGCCCTGCTCGTCGGCGCGGGCATGTGGCTCGGCCGGGCGGTCCCGGCGCGGGCGTCCGCCGTAGCCCGCTAGCCTCGCGCTCGTGGCGATCCGCGGAGCGATGGGCCTGCCCGTGGTCGGCATGGTCGGCGGTGGCCAGCTGTCACGGATGACCCACCAGGCCGCCATCGCTCTGGGCCTGTCGCTCAAGGTGCTCGCCGACGCCACCCACGACAG
>JAJAYV010000151.1 GCA_026786045.1 Frankiaceae bacterium
GCGCGCGGGGGGGGGCCTCGTCCCGTGTCCGGACCAGCCCTTCGTGCACACTCGTGAGCGCCGTTGCGTTTGACAGCCGGCACCACCGCGGCGCAACACTTCCGCCGTCCCCCTGCACTCCCTGACCTTGGAGAAGCGTGTCCGAGACCGACCTTCAGCCCGTTGTGGCCGCCCCCAAGGCGCCCCGGGGCAAGGCTGCGCGGACCGGCACCGGTACCCGCCTGGTCATCGTCGAGTCGCCGGCCAAGGCCAAGAAGATCGCCGGCTTCCTCGGCGCCGGATACGTCGTCGAGAGCTCCATCGGCCACATCCGCGACCTGCCGCGCAACGCCGCCGACGTGCCGGCCAGTCACAAGGGCCAGGCCTGGGCGCGGCTCGGCGTCGACGTCGACAACGACTTCGCCACCCTCTACGTCGTCAGCGCCGACAAGAAGCAGCAGGTCGCCAAGCTGAAGGCGCTGCTCAAGGACGCCGACGAGCTCTTCCTCGCGACCGATGAGGACCGCGAGGGCGAGGCCATCGCCTGGCACCTGCTCGAGACCCTCAACCCGAAGGTCCCGGTCCGCCGGATGGTCTTCCACGAGATCACCCCGTCGGCGATCCAGCACGCCGTCGAGACCCCCCGCGAGCTCGACCGGGCGCTGGTCGACGCGCAGGAGACCCGCCGCGTCCTCGACCGCCTCTACGGCTACGAGGTCAGCCCGGTGCTGTGGAAGAAGGTCATGCCGAAGCTCTCGGCGGGCCGCGTGCAGTCGGTGGCGACCCGCGTCGTGGTCAGCCGCGAGCGCGAGCGGATGGCCTTCCGCCTGGCGGAGTACTGGGACGTGGAGGGGCACTTCGTCGCGTCGCCGGACGACAGCGACCCCACCGCGCCGCGCAAGCTCACCGCGACGCTGCACTCCCTGGACGGCAAGCGCCTGGCGACCGGCTCGAGCTTCGAGCAGACGACCGGCCGGCTCAAGGACGGCCTCGACGTCGTCCTGCTCGACGAGGCAAGCGCCAACGACCTGGTCCGTCGCCTCGACGGCGCGGCGTTCAGCGTCCGGTCGACCGACGAGAAGCCCTACACGCGCAAGCCGTACGCCCCGTTCATGACCTCGACGCTCCAGCAGGAGGGTGGCCGCAAGCTGCGCTTCTCCGCCCAGCGCGTCATGCAGACCGCCCAGCGGCTGTACGAGAACGGCTACATCACCTACATGCGCACCGACAGCAGCAACCTGTCGGAGACCGCCGTCAACGCCGCCCGCCAGCAGGCTCGCGACCTCTACGGCCCGGAGTACGTCCCGGACGCCCCGCGCCGCTACGCCGGCAAGGTCAAGAACGCGCAGGAGGCGCACGAGGCGATCCGCCCCTCCGGCGACGTCTTCCGCACCCCCGGCGAGCTGGCCCGCGAGCTGTCCGGCGACGAGCTGCGCCTCTACGAGCTGATCTGGCAGCGCACCGTCGCCTCCCAGATGGCCGATGCCCGCGGCGTCACCGCCAGCGTCCGGCTGGGGGCCGTGACACCGGACGGCCAAGACGCGGAGTTCGCCGCCAGCGGCCGGGTCATCACCTTCCCCGGCTTCCTGCGCGCCTACGTCGAGTCCACCGACGACGACACCGCCGAGAAGGACGACGCCGAGAAGCGCCTTCCGCGGGTCAGCCGCGGCGACCGCCTCGACCTCGACAGCCTCGACCCACAGGGGCACAGCACCAGCCCGCCCGCCCGCTACACCGAGGCGTCGCTGGTCAAGCGGCTCGAGGAGCTCGGCATCGGCCGGCCCTCGACGTACGCCTCGATCATCACGACGATCCAGGACCGCGGCTACGTCTGGAAGAAGGGCTCGGCCCTCGTCCCGACGTGGCTGGCCTTCGCGGTGGTCAATCTGCTCGAGCAGCACTTCGGCCGGCTGGTCGACTACGACTTCACCGCCTCGCTCGAGGACGACCTCGACCTCATCGCCGGCGGCGAGGGCAAGGGCACCACCTGGCTGCACCGCTTCTACTTCGGTGCGACCGACGGCAAGGAGGGCGGCCTGGCGCGACAGGGCGGCCTCAAGACGATCATCAGCAAGAACCTCGACGAGATCGACGCGCGCGCGATCAGCACCGTCCCGATCGGCATGTCCGAGGACGGCCGGCCGGTCGTCGTGCGCGTCGGCCGCTACGGCCCCTACGTCCAGGTCGGCGAGGACGGCAGCGAGGACCAGCAGAAGGCGTCCCTGCCCGAGGACCTCGCGCCCGACGAGCTCACCGTCGACAAGGCCGTCGAGCTGGCCGCCGCCCCGAGCGGTGACCGGGTGCTCGGCGTCGATCCGACCACCGGCTACGACGTGGTCGCCAAGGCGGGCCGCTACGGGCCGTACGTCAGCCTGACGCTGCCGGAGGGGTCCAAGGACAAGCCGCCGACGGCGTCGCTGTTCAAGACGATGGACCTCGAGACGCTCACCCTCGAGCAGGCGCTGAAGCTGCTCACCTTGCCGCGCGTGCTCGGCGACGCCGAGGACGGCGAGGAGGTCAGCGCACTCAACGGGCGCTACGGGCCGTACGTCAACAAGGCCAAGGAGTCGCGCTCGCTGGAGAGCGAGGAGCAGCTGTTCGAGATCACCCTCGAGCAGGCACTCGCCCTGCTGGCGCAGCCCAAGCAGTACGGCCGCAAGGCCAGCGCGCCCAAGCCGCCGCTCAAGGAGCTCGGCGCCGACCCGGTCACCGGCGGCACGATGATCGTCAAGGAGGGCCGCTTCGGGCCCTACGTCACCGACGGCGAGACCAACGCCTCGCTGCGCAAGGGCGACGCCCCCGAGAGCCTGACCGACGAGCGCGCCGCCGACCTGCTCGCCGAGCGGCGGGCGCGCGGCCCGGCGCCGAAGAAGACCGCCAAGAAGGCCGCGACGAAGAAGGCGCCGGCCAAGAAGGCGGCGAAGAAGGCCCCGGCGAAGAAGGCCGCGGCCAAGAAGGCGACCTGAGCACTTCTCCTCACCGCTCGCGGGTCTCGCGCCCCGTAACCTCGACCGCGTGAGCGCACCAGCCCCCGAGGCCGTCCCCGTGGCCGGCCGCGGTCCCCGGGCGGTCCTGCGGGTCCGGCCCTTCCGGCGGCTCTATACCGCGCTGGTGCTGTCCAGCTTCGGCGACTGGCTCGGCTTCCTGGCCACCACCGCCCTGGCCGCGCAGCTCGTCGACTCCTTCCAGGGCAAGGCGTACGCCACCGGCGGAGTGCTCGTCTTCCGGCTGCTGCCGGCGCTGCTGCTCGGGCCGCTGGCCGGCGCGTTCGCGGACCGCTGGGACCGCCGCTGGACGATGGTCGTCAGCGACCTGCTGCGCTTCGTGCTGTTCCTGTCGATCCCCGTCGTCGGCACCGTCGCCGGCCGCGACACCGCGCTGGTCTGGCTGCTCATCGCGACCTTCCTCGTCGAGACAGTCAGCCTGTTCTGGATCCCGGCGAAGGAGGCCTCGGTCCCGAACATGGTCGGACCGGAGCGGCTCGAGGGCGCCAACCAGCTCACCCTCATCGCCACCTACGGCTCCGCGCCGATCGCCGCTGTCGTCTTCGCCGGCCTGTCCGTCGTGTCGGCCGCGCTCGGCAACGGCTTCGACTACTTCCGGGCCAGCCCGGTCGACCTCGCGCTCTACGTCAACGCCGCGACGTTCCTGTTCGCCGCGATGACCGTCTACCGGCTCGAGATCCCCGGCGGGCGCCACCTGCACGACCCCGACGCCCCGCAGCAGACGCTGCTGGCCAGCATGCGCGAGGGCCTGCGCTTCATGGGCGGCACGCCCTTCGCCCGCGGACTGCTCGTCGGCATGCTCGGCGCGCTCGCCGCCGGCGGCGCGATCATCGCCCTGGGACGGCTGTTCGCCGAGTCGGTCCTCGCCGGGGGGAACGCGGCGTACGGCCTGCTGTTCGGCTCGATGTTCCTCGGCATCGCGCTGGGCGTCGCGCTCGGGCCCAAGGCGCTCGGCGACCTGTCCCGGCGGCGGGTCTTCGGCCCGTCGATCGTCGGGGCCGGCGCCGCGTTGACCTTCATGGCGCTGGTCCCGAACCTGTTCCTCGCGGTGTTCGCCACGCTCCTGGTCGGCGGCTTCGCCGGGGTGGCCTACGTCATCGGCATCACGCTGCTCGGGCTCGAGGTCAGCGACGAGATGCGCGGGCGGATGTTCGGCCTGGTGCAGTCGCTGATGCGCGTCGACCTGCTGCTCGTCACCGCGACGACGCCCTTCATCGCCGGCGCGATCGGCGTCCGCGAGGGGCCCGGCGGGATCAGCATCAACGGCGTCTCGGTCGTCCTGCTCACCGGCGGCGTGCTGGCGATGCTCGTCGGCGTCCTGTCCTTCCGGCAGATGGACGACCGGCCCGGCATCCCGCTGCGGACAGACCTCTTGCGGCGGATCCGCCGCCGCACCGAGCGGTCGTACGCCGGGACGTTCGTGGCGCTGGAAGGCGGCGAGGGCGCGGGCAAGTCGACCCAGCTCAGGCTGCTCGAGACCTGGCTGCGCGACCAGGGTCACGAGGTCGTGGTGACCCGTGAGCCCGGCGCCACCGCGGCCGGCGGCCGGATCCGCGAGCTGCTGCTCGACCCGGCTTCGCAGCTGTCGCCGCGCGCCGAGGCGCTGCTCTACGCCGCCGACCGCGCTCACCACGTCGCCGAGGTGGTCCGGCCGGCGCTCGAGCGCGGGGCGGTGGTGCTCACCGACCGCTACATCGACAGCTCGCTGGCCTACCAGGGCGCGGGCCGGGCGCTGGGCGTCGACGAGGTCGCCCGGCTGTCGCAGTGGGCGACCGAGGGCCTCAAGCCCGACCTGGTCGTGCTGCTCGACGTCGACCCGGTGGTCGGGCTGTCACGCGCCGGCGACGTCCCCGACCGGATCGAGGCCGAGGCGCTGGACTTCCACGAGCGGGTCAGGCAGGGCTTCCTCGACCTGGCCGGCGCCGATCACGATCGCTACCTCGTCATCCCCGCCGACCAGCCGCCGGACCAGGTGCTGGCGCGGGTGCAGGAGCGGCTCAGCGGCGTCGTGCACCAGCCGCGTGCGACCTCCGCGCAGCTGCCGCCGCCGGTGCCGGTGATCCCGTGAGCGTCTTCGCCGACCTCGTCGGCCAGGAGCGCGTCGTCGCGCAGCTGCAGGCGGCGGCCCGCGACGCGGCGAGCGTCGTCGCCGGCCACGGCGGCACCGGCGAGGGGATGACCCACGCCTGGCTGTTCACCGGTCCGCCCGGCTCCGGCCGCTCCAACGCGGCTCGCGCCTTCGCCGCCGCGCTGCAGTGCGAGGCGCCGGGGGAGCCCGGCTGCGGGCACTGCGACGCCTGCCACCAGGCGCTGACCGGCGCGCACCCGGACGTCGCGATGATCGTGCCGGAGGGCCTGTCGCTCAAGGTGGAGGAGGCCCGCCAGATCATCGTGCGCTCCTCGCGCGCGCCGACGCGCGGCCGCTGGCAGGTCACGCTCATCGAGGACGCCGACCGGCTCACCGAGTCCGGCGCCAACGCGCTGCTCAAGGCGCTCGAGGAGCCGCCGCCGCGCTCGGTGCTGCTGCTGTCGGCGCCGAGCGTGCAGGACCTGCTCCCCACGATCCGCTCGCGCTGCCGGCTCGCCGCGCTGCGCACCCCGCCGGCCGAGGCGGTGGCTTCGGTCCTGATCCACCGCGACGGCGTAGACCCGGCGATGGCCGCCTTCGCCGCCCGGGCCGCGCAGGGCCACATCGGCCGGGCCAAGCGGCTGGCCACCGACGAGGACGCCCGGCGGGAGCGGCGCGACGTGCTGTCGCTGCCGCGCTCGCTGCAGGGCGTCGGCTCCGCGCTGTCGGCGGCCAAGGACCTGGTTGACGCCGCGCAGGCCGAGGCGGCCGCGCTGACCAAGGACCGCGACGTCGTGGAGCGGGAGTCGCTCGCGACCGCGATGGGTGCCGGGGCCACCGGCAAGGGCGTGACCGGCGGCTCGCGCGGCAGCGCCGGCGCGCTCAAGGAGCTCGAGAAGCGGCAGAAGAGCCGCGGCACGCGCACCTCGCGCGACGCCCTCGACCGGGCGCTGGTCGACCTCGCCGCGTTCTACCGCGACGTGCTCCAGCTCCAGCTCGGGACCGGCACCGCGCTGGTCCACGCCGACCTCTCCGACCAGGCCGCCACCATCGCCCGGGCCACCACGGCCGAGTCGACGCTGCGCCGGATCGACGCCGTCCTGGCCTGCCGGGTGGCGCTCGACGCCAACGTCGCGCCGCTGCTCGCGGTCGAGGCGATGGCGCTCGCCCTGCGCACGGGGTGAGCGCGCAGCCCGCGAGCGGGGACCGCTAGAGTCGTCCGCGCACCACGCCGCCTTAGCTCAGTCGGTAGAGCACCTCACTCGTAATGAGGTTGTCCGCGGTTCGATTCCGCGAGGCGGCTCCACCCCAGGACGCGTAGGCCCCCCGTCTGCTCGTCCGACCTGCATCCGGCAGCGCGGGGCCGACACCCGAGGCGGGCGCCATGGCGCGAGCTCCGAGGATCGTCTCGCTGCTGCCGTCGGCCACCGAGATCGCCTTTGCGCTCGGACTCCAGGACAGCCTGGTCGGCGTCACCCACGAGTGCACCTGGCCACCCGAGGTGGTCGGGCTGCGGCACGTCTCGCACACCAGCATCCCGGCCGGCGCCACCTCCGCCGAGATCGACCGGCTCGTCGGCGGGGCCGCGGCGGGCGGGCCGCCGACCACCTGGCTGGACGAGGACGCGATCCGCGAGCTGGCGCCGGACGTCATCCTCACCCAGGACCTGTGCGCGGTCTGCGCCGTGCCGGCCGGCGCGGTGGACGCCGCGCTCGAGCGGCTCGGCTGCCGCGCCGAGGTCGTGTCGCTCGACCCCACGACGCTCGACGAGGTGCTCGACGGGATCGTCCGGGTCGGAGCGGTCACCGGGCGGGAGAGCCGGGCCGTCGGCGTCGTCGCCGGGCTGCGGCATCGGCTCGACGCGGTCCGCGAGGCGGTCGCCGACCGCCCCCGCCGGCGGGTCTTCGCGCTGGAGTGGGCCGACCCGCCCTTCGGCGCCGGCCACTGGATCCCCGAGATGGTGGAGCTGGCCGGCGGTACCCCCGTCCTCGCCGTCCCGGGCGGCCGCTCGACCCGGCTGTCGTGGGACGACGTCGCGGCTGCGGCGCCCGAGGTGCTGGTCCACATGCCGTGCGGCCACCCCATGGCCCTCGCCCTGCAGGAGGCCCGCGAGCTGCTGCTCCCGCTCCCCGAGCTGGCGGGCGTACCGGTCGTGGCGGTGCTGCACGGCGACGCCTACACCTCCCGTCCGGGGCCGCGGCTGGTGGACGGCGTCGAGGTGCTGGCCGGTCTGCTGCACCCCGAGGTCTGGCCCGCGCCCGCCGCGGGAGACGCGCAGGTCCTGCGCGGCTGAGCCGGTTGCCGGAACGGCGCGGCGGACCAGGACGGTCGGGCTGTGTGCGCGCGCTGCGCGAGGCACGTCACCAGGCGGCCGTGGTCGAAGGCCGGAGTCCCGTCACCGGATGTTCAGGACCACGCGGTAGGTTCCGGCGCGATCCGGCTCTGCCGGCCCCGCTGCACGAGGACGTTCCCGTGACCCTGCGACACCTGCGCCGCCGTACCGGCCTGGCCGCCCTGGCCGTCTCCGCCCTCGCCCTCACCGCCTGCGGTGACGCGCCGACCTCCGACGGGGGTGACGACGCCGCGAGCAGCAGCGATGCCGCGAGCGCGACCTCCGCCGACGACTTCGGCGGCTTCGACGAGCTCGTCGCAGCCGCGCAGGAGGAGGGTGAGCTCAACGTCATCGCGCTCCCGCCGGACTGGACCAACTACGCCGAGGTCATCTCCACGTTCGAGGAGACCTACGACATCACCGTCAACAGCGCGCAGCCCGACGCCTCGAGCCAGGACGAGATCAACGCGGCCGAGCAGCTGAAGGGCACCGACCGCGCGCCGGACGTCTTCGACCTGGGCCCTGCCGTCGCGACTGCCAACGCCGAGCTGTTCGCGCCGTACAAGGTGCAGACGTGGGACGACGTCTCCGACGACCTCAAGGACCCCGACGGCCGCTACATCAGCGACTACGGCGGCCTGATGTCGATCGGCTACGACGCCGGCTCGGTCCCCGCCCCGACGAGCGTCGCCGACCTGCTCAAGCCCGAGTACAAGGGCAAGGTGGCGCTCAACGGCGACCCGACGCAGGCCGGTGCGGCCTTCGCCGGCGTGATGATGGCCTCGATCGGCAACGGCGGCTCGGCCGACGACATCGAGCCCGGCGTGGAGTTCTTCCGCCAGCTCAAGGCAGCCGGCAACTTCCTGCCGGTCGACCCGACCCCGGCCACCATCGCCTCCGGGCAGACGCCGGTCGTCATCGACTGGGACTACACCAACGCGGCGCAGTCCGAGGCGCTCGCCGGCCAGCGCGACTGGAAGGTCGTCGTGCCGCAGGAGGCGCTGGTCAGCTCCTACTACGTCCAGGCGATCAACCAGGACGCCCCGCACCCGGCTGCCGCGCGCCTGTGGCAGGAGTTCCTCTACTCCGACGAGGGCCAGAACCTCTGGCTCAAGGGCTACGGCCGCCCCGTCCGCGAGGCCGCGATGGTCGAGGCCGGCACGATCGACGAGGCCTCCTACGCCAAGCTCCCCGAGGCGAGCGGTGAGCCGGTCAGCCTCGATGACGAGCAGACCGCGAAGGCGGGCGAGTTCCTCGCTGCCAACTGGCAGCAGGCGATCAGCTGAGCCGTCCGGGCCGTCGCCGGGCGCTGCTCCTGCCGGCGCTCGGCGTCGTCCCGTTCCTGGTCTACGTCGCGGTCTTCCTGCTCTACCCGACCCTCGTCGTGGTCGCGGGCGCCTTCGTCGACGACGCGGGCGGGCTCACCCTCGACAACGTCCGGACCGCCGCGTCGGGGCCGTACCTCACCGCCTTCGTCCGCAGCCTGCAGCTGTCGGCGATCACGGCGGTCGTCGGTGCGGTGCTGGGCGCGCTGCTCGCCTGGGCGGTCGTCACCGGCGCGCCGGACGGCTGGCTGCGCCGGGTGGTCACCTCGGCCTCGGGCGTGCTCGCGCAGTTCGGCGGCGTGACGCTGGCCTTCGCGTTCCTGGCCACCGTCGGCTTCGAGGGCCTGGTCACCGTCTTCCTGCGCGACCGCGGGATCGACCTGTTCGCCGGCGGCGCCTGGATCTTCGAGCTGCCGGGGCTGGTGCTCGTCTACACCTACTTCCAGATCCCGCTGATGGTCATCGTCTTCCTGCCGGCGCTGGACGGCCTCAAACCGCAGTGGCTTGAGGCCGCCCGCAGCCTCGGCGGCTCCTCCTGGACGTACTGGCGCCGGGTGGCCGGACCGGTGCTCGCCCCGGCCTTCTTCGGCTCGATGCTGCTGCTGTTCGCCAACTCCTTCTCCGCGTACGCGACGGCGGCGGCGTTGGTCTCGCAGGGCTCGCCCATCGTGCCGCTGCAGATCCGCAACCTGCAGACCAGCGAGGTCGTCCTCGGCCAGCAGAACCTCGGCCGGGCCCTGGGCCTCGGCATGGTGCTCGTCGTCGTCGTGGTGATGTCGGCCTACGCGCTGCTGCAGCGGCGGACCACGCGGTGGCTGCAATGAGCGCGCGGATCTTCCGCTACGGCGTGCTCACCGTGCTGGGCGCGTTCTTCCTGCTGCCGCTCGTGGCGATGCTGGAGTTCTCCACCCGCGGCGGGCTCGGGGGAGGCCGCGACTTCTCCGCGTGGACCTCCATCGCCGACGACCGGGCGCTGCTCGAGGCGATCGCCACCTCGCTGCAGCTCGCGGTGCTCACCAGCGCGCTGATGCTCGTGCTGCTGCTGCCCACGATGGTGTGGGTGCACCTGCGGCTGCCGGCCCTGAAGCGGCTGCTGGAGTTCCTCTGCCTGCTGCCTCTGGTCATCCCGGCGATCGTGCTCGTCGTCGGCATCGCCTCGCTCTACAGCTGGGTCACCTTCTTCCTGGGCAACTCCGCGCTCACACTGATCTTCGTCTACGTCGTGCTCGTCCTGCCGTACGCCTACCGCGCGCTGGAGTCGGGGCTCGCGGCGATGGACCTGCGCACGCTGTCCGAGGCCGCCCGCAGCCTGGGCGCCGGCTGGGGCACCGTGCTGCTGCGCGTCGTGCTGCCGGGGGTGAAGGGCGCGGTGCTGTCGGCCTCGCTGCTCGCCGTCGCGCTCGTGCTGGGGGAGTTCACGCTCGCCTCGCTGCTGAACTTCCCGACCCTGCAGGTCGCGATCAACCTCACCGGCAAGCGCGACGCCGCGCTGTCGATCGCGGTGTCGCTCGCCGCCCTCCTGCTCGCCTTCGGCCTGCTGCTCGCACTGTCCGCGCTCGTCGGCCGCACCCGCCGGTCCCGCGCCGCGCCGCCGCTCGCCCCTGCCTCGCAAGGAGACCCGTCGTGACCACCGGTGCCGGTGTCCACCTGTCCGGACTGTCCCGCTCGTACGGCGGCGTGCCCGCGCTGGACGGGCTCGACCTGCTGGTCGAGCCGGGGGAGTTCGTGTCGCTGCTCGGCCCCTCCGGCTGCGGCAAGACCACGGCGTTGCGCATCCTGGCCGGGCTCGAGACGGCCGACTCCGGGTCGGTCGTCGTCGGCGGCGAGGACATCACCCGCACCCCGGCCAACCGGCGCGACATGGGCATGGTCTTCCAGGCGTACAGCCTGTTCCCCAACCTCACCGCGCAGGAGAACGTCGGCTTCGGCCTGCGGCTGCGCAAGGTCGGCGGGGCGGAGGAGCTGCGGCGCTCGCGTGAGCTG
The DNA here is from genome assembly GCA_026786045.1 of Frankiaceae bacterium. Taxonomy (GTDB): domain Bacteria; phylum Actinomycetota; class Actinomycetes; order Mycobacteriales; family SCTD01; genus SCTD01. Next base: position 10,693 of record JAJAYV010000151.1, read on the forward strand.
CTCGAGCTCGTCGGGCTCGGCGACCAGGCCGGCAAGTACCCGCACCAGATGTCCGGCGGGCAGCAGCAGCGCGTCGCCCTGGCCCGGGCGCTGGCGATCCGGCCGCGGGTGCTGCTGCTCGACGAGCCGCTGTCCGCGCTCGACGCGCAGGTCCGCGTGCAGCTGCGTGAGGAGATCCGCCGCATCCAGAGCGAGCTGGCCATCACCACGCTGTTCGTCACGCACGACCAGGAGGAGGCGCTCGCGATCAGCGACCGCGTCGGGGTGATGGCCCGGGGGCGGCTCGAGCAGCTCGACACCCCGGCGGCGGTCTACCAGCGGCCGGCCACGCCGTTCGTCGCGGAGTTCATCGGCGTGACCAACTCCTTCGCCGGGACCGTCACGGGGGGCGCCGTGCAGCTCGCCGACGGCAGCCGGCTGCCCGCGGCCGTCGTGACCGCGATGCCCGACGGCAGTGCGGTCCGGGTTCTGGTGCGGCCGGTCGAGCTGGCCGTCGCCGCCGACGGGCCGCTGACCGGGACGGTACTGACCCACAGCTTCCTCGGCCCGGTCACCCGGCTGGCCGTGCGGCGGCCGGACGGCGACGTGGTGCGGGTCGACGTCGAGTCGGCGGCTGCCGCGGGCACGCCCGTCGGCAGCGAGGTGCGCCTGGCGGTGGCGCCCACCGCGGCTTTCCTCGGTGCTGACCGCGGCTGACCCGCGTCCCCACACAGCATCCCGGCTACGTCAGGACGTCGTACGCCAGCCGCAGCACGAGCACGGTCACGACGACCACGAAGACCCGGCGCACCCAGGCACTGCCGCGCCGGATGGCCAGCCGGGTGCCGACCTGGGAGCCGGCGAGGTTCGACAGCGCCATCGCGGCGCCGAGCACCCACAGCACGTGGCCGCCCGCGGCGAACAGCGCGAGCGCCGCGAGGTTGGTGGCGGTGTTGACCACCTTCGCGGTGGCGCTGGCGTGCAGGAAGGACAGCCCCACGGCGCCGACGAGCAGGAAGACCAGGAAGCTGCCGGTGCCCGGTCCGACGAAGCCGTCGTAGAAGCCGATGACCGCACCGCCCACCAGTGCGGTCGCCCGCTGCGCCCGCGCCCGCATCCGGAGCAGCTCCACCTCGCCGAGCGACGGGCTGCGCAGGGTGTGGAGCAGGACGGCCACCAGCGCGACGAGCACGACCGGCTTGAGCACCCCGCTGCCGACCCGGGTCGCGAGCAGCGCCCCCGCGCCCGAGCCGACGAACGCCGCGCCGGCCATCCAGGCCGCGGTGCGCCGGTCGACGTCGATCCGCCGGTTGTAGGTGACCGCGGCGCTCGCGGTGCCCACCACCGAGGCGAGCTTGTTGGTGCCGAGCAGCGCGACGACGGGCGCCTGCGGCAGCACGACGAGAAGGGCGGGCAGCTGCACCAGCCCGCCGCCCCCGACGACCGCGTCGAGGCCGCCGGCCAGGAACGCGAACGCGCACAGGACGAGCAGCTCACCGAGCCCGACCTCCATGCGCCACCTCCGCTCGCCCCGGCTACGGCACGTCGCTCTACTTCACCGGCCCCGACGGTGAGCGGCTCGAGCTGATCCGCGACCCGCTCGGGGAGATGTACGGCGAGAAGGTCCGCTAGCCCTCGACCATCGGCTTGGGCTGCGCGGCGCGCACCGGCGCGATGTCGTCGAGGTGGTCGCCCTTGGACTTGGGCTCGCCGACGTGGTCGACGGCGTGCGGGTCCTCGGCGTAGCGCTTACGGGAGATGAGCACCTCCTGCTCGGCCTCGGCCTTGCCCACCCACTCCGCGCCCTCGACGCTCTTGCCGGGCTCGAGGTCCTTGTAGACCTCGAAGAAGTGCTGGATCTCCAGGCGGTCGAACTCGCTGACGTCGCCGATCTCCTGCAGGTGCTCCTGGCGCGGGTCCCCGGCGACGACGCAGAGCAGCTTCTCGTCCGGCCCGGCCTCGTCGGTCATGCGGAACATGCCGAGCGCGCGCACCCGGATCAGGCAGCCGGGGAAGGTCGGCTCGTCGAGCAGCACCAGCGCGTCGAGCGGGTCGCCGTCGCCGCCGAGGGTGTTCTCCACGAAGCCGTAGTCGGCCGGGTAGCTGGTGCTGGTGAACAGCCGGCGGTCCAGCCGGATGCGCCCGGTGTGGTGGTCCATCTCGTACTTGTTGCGCTGCCCCTTGGGGATCTCGATGGTGACGTCGAACTCCATGGGGCCTACTCCTCGAGTGCGTGCGGACGGGCGAGTCCGCCTAGTCTCGCCCACGGGGTCGGCGAGGCGGACGCAGGGCGGTGCACGGTGGGAGCGGCGCGCACGCGGAGCCTGCTCGCCGTCCTGGTCGCCACGGCCGTGGCCGCCGGTGGTGCGGCGGTGGTGCTGCAGGACGACCCGGCGCAGCTGCCAGTCGCCGTCGCCCCGTCCCCGACCGGTCCGCCCGTCCGGGAGGCCCTGCTCGAGGAGCTGGCCGCCGCCGCCCCCGTCCCGAGCGC
>JAJAYV010000152.1 GCA_026786045.1 Frankiaceae bacterium
GGACGCGCCCGCCGCACCGCAGGAGCGGACGCAGCCGCCGGCGCCCGGCGGGATCGACGCGGCCGCCCTGCGCGCCGCCAGGGACACCGTGCTCGGCGCGGTGAAGACCCGCAAGCGCACCGCCCACGCCCAGCTCGCCGACGCGACCGTGTCCAGCGTGAGCGGCCGGACGCTGGTGCTGGCCTTCCAGCACGCCCCGATCCTGCGGCAGTTCCAGGCCGGCACCGGCCCGGACGTGCTCAAGGAGGCGCTTCAGGAGACGCTCGGCGCCGCGATGGACCTGCGCTGCGTGCTGCACGAGAGCTTGTCCGCGCACGCCCACCCGGCCCCCGGCGCGGCGCGGTCGGCGCCCGAGCCGGCGCCCGAGGAGACCGGCTTCGCGCCCGGTGACGAGGCGGTGCCGGACGACCCCGACGCGCCTCCCGCGGAGCAGGCCCCGCGCGGCGAGGACGCTGCGCTCCGCCTGGTCGTCGACCAGCTCGGGGGCAAGGTCGTGAGCACCTCCGGCGAGGACTGACCGGCCCCGTACGCTCGCCGCAACACGACCCGAGGAGGACGACGTGGCAGGTCCCGGACAGCCCGACATGCAGCAGCTGATGAAGCAGGCGCAGAAGATGCAGCAGCAGCTCATGGAGGCGCAGAGCAAGCTTGCGGAGACCGAGGTCGAGGGCTCCGCCGGCGGCGGTCTCGTGACCGCGACGGTCACCGGCTCGGGCGACGTGCTGCGCATCAAGATCAAGCCCGAGGCGGTCGACCCCGACGACGTCGAGAGCCTCGAGGACCTGGTCGTCGCGGCGATCCGCGACGCGGCCTCCAACGCCCAGGAGCTCCAGCAGACGACCATGGGCCCGCTCGCCGGCGGGCTGGGCGGCCTCGGCCTGCCCGGCATGTAGACCCGGCAGCACATGTACGAAGGCGCGGTACAGGACCTGATCGACGAGCTCGGGCGGCTGCCCGGGATCGGTCCGAAGAGCGCCCAGCGGATCGCCTTCCACCTGCTCGCGGCCGACCCGGCCGACGTGCGGCGGCTGGTGACGGCGCTGACCGAGGTGAAGGACAAGGTCCGCTTCTGCCGGATCTGCGGCAACGTCAGCGAGCAGGACGAGTGCCGGGTCTGCCGCGACCCGCGCCGCGATCTGACGGTCATCTGCGTGGTCGAGGAGTCCAAGGACGTCGTGGCCGTCGAGAAGACCCGCGAGTTTCGCGGGCGCTACCACGTCCTCGGCGGGGCGATCAGCCCTATCGAGGGCATCGGCCCGGACGACCTGCGGGTGCGTGAGCTCATGGTGCGCCTGCAGGACGGGGCGGTGACCGAGCTGATCCTGGCCACCGACCCCAACCTCGAGGGGGAGGCGACGGCGACGTACCTCGCCCGGCTGGTCAGTCCGATGGGGCTGCGCGTGACCCGGTTGGCGAGCGGGCTGCCCGTGGGGGGCGACCTGGAGTACGCGGACGAGGTGACCCTCGGACGCGCTTTCGAAGGACGGAGGCAGGTCGATGTCTGAACCGATGACGGAGCCGCGGGAGGACCTGGAGCTCGCGACCGACGTCGCGCGCGACGTCCGCTCGTTCCTGGAGACCCTCGAGCTGGTGGCGACTGGCCGGGCGGGCGCGCAGGCGGTGGCGCTGCTGCTGCTCGACGTCGCCCAGATCTGCGTGGCAGGAGCACATCTCGGCGCGCGCACCGACGTCATTCTCGACAGCAACGTCGAGCCGGTGCTCGACCCGGTGCCCGACCTCGACAAGGTGCGCGAGGGCCTGGCCGAGCAGCTCGACCCGATCGACGGCTACGCCGAGGTCTTCGACCCGTACTCCGACGACCCGCCCGTGCCGTACCGGCTGTCGGACGACCTGGCCGACATGGCGATGGACCTGTTTCGCGGGCTGCTGCACTACGACGCCGGCCGCGGCCGCGAGGCCCTGTGGTGGTGGCAGTTCACCTACCTCAACAGCTGGGGCGGCTCGGCGGGCGCTGCGCTGCGCGCGCTGCAGAGCGTCGTCGCCCACGTCCGCCTCGACGCTGCGCCCGAAGAGGTGCCCGAGGGGGTATGAGGTCGCTCGAACGGTCGTGCGACGGTGTGCGCCGTACGGGGCGGTGCCCCGGGGGACGAGGACCACGACCATGACGCAGCTGATGGCGCCGGCCACCGAGGAGCTCGAGTCCTACCGCGGTGAGCTGCGGGGCTACTGCTACCGGATGCTCGGCTCGGCCTTCGACGCCGACGACGCGGTGCAGGAGACCCTGGTCAAGGCCTGGCAGGGGCTGGACCGCTTCGAGGGACGCTCCTCGGTGCGGTCCTGGCTCTACCGGATCGCCACCAACGCCTGCCTTGACGCCCTGCGCAGCCGCGGCCGCCGCGCGCTGCCGATGGACCTGGCCGGCCCCGGCTCGGCCGCCAGCCCGGTCGGCGCGCCGCTGCCGGAGAGCGTGTGGGTGGAGCCGTGCCCCGACGCCGAGCTGCCCGGCCCGACCGGTGACCCTGCCGCCAGTGCGGTCCACCGCGACAGCGTGCGGCTGGCGTTCGTCGCCGCCCTGCAGCACCTGCCGCCGCGCCAGCGTGCGGTGCTCATCCTGCGCGAGGTGCTGTGCTGGCAGGCCGCCGAGGTCGCCGAGCTGCTCGACAGCTCCGTCGCGTCGGTGAACAGCGCGCTCCAGCGGGCCCGCGCCACCCTCGCCCAGCGGGGTCCGCGCGACGACGACCCCTCCGGCCCCCTGACCGACGACGACCGCGCCTTGGTCGGCCGCTACGTCGAGGCGTTCGAGACGTACGACATCGCCTCGCTCGTGACGCTGCTGCACGAGGACGCCGGCTTCTCGATGCCGCCCCTGCCGCTGTGGCTGCAGGGCCGGGCGGACGTGCACGACTTCTACCTCGGCACGGGCAGCGCCTGCCGAGGCTCCAAGCTGGTGCCCACCAGCGCGAACGGCTGCCCGGCCTTCGGCCACTACAAGCCGGCGGAGGACGGCGACGGCTACGTCCCGTGGGCGCTGCAGGTGCTCGAGCTGTCAGGCGGGCGCCTGGTCCACCTGCACCACTTCCTGGACACCGAGCGGCTGTTCCCGCGCTTCGGGCTGCCCGACCGGCTGCAGTAGCGCGTCCGGTGGCGCTGGCGGCCTTGCTCGCGCCGCTGACCGGGCTGCTCCACCGCCGGGCCTGACCGCGGCGCCGTCCGTGGACGGGGCCGACCCCCGTAGACTCGCCTGCCATGGGCCTCGTCGTGCAGAAGTACGGTGGCTCGTCGGTCTCCGACGCCGAGCGCATCAAGCGGGTCGCCGAGCGCATCGTGGCGACGCGGAAGGCCGGCCACGACGTGTGCGTGGTCGTCAGCGCGATGGGTGACACGACCGACGAGCTGCTCGACCTCGCCCATCAGGTGTCCCCGCTGCCGCCCGGCCGCGAGCTCGACATGCTGCTCACCGCCGGGGAGCGCATCTCCATGGCGCTGCTGGCGATGGCGATCCAGTCGCTGGGCCTGTCGGCCCGTTCGTTCACCGGCAGCCAGGCGGGCGTCATCACCGACTCGACCCACGGCAAGGCACGCATCATCGACGTCACGCCGGGCCGCATCTCCGAGGCGCTCGCCGCCGGCCACATCGCCATCGTCGCGGGCTTCCAGGGCGTCAGCCAGCACAGCAAGGACATCACCACGCTCGGTCGCGGCGGCTCCGACACGACCGCCGTCGCGCTGGCTGCCGCGCTGTCGGCCGAGGTCTGCGAGATCTACAGCGACGTGGACGGCGTCTACACCGCCGACCCGCGCATCGTCCCGAACGCCAGGCACCAGACCACCGTCTCGTACGAGGAGATGCTCGAGCTGGCGGCGTCCGGCGCGAAGATCCTCCATCTGCGGTGCGTCGAGTACGCCCGCCGCTACGGCGTGCCGCTGGTGGTGCGCTCGTCGTTCTCGAACAAGCCCGGCACGTTGATCACAGGAGAACCGATGGAGCAGGCGATCATCAGCGGGGTCGCGCACGACCTCACCGAGGCGCGGGTGACCGTCGTCGGCGTGCCCGACAAGCCCGGCGAGGCGGCCATGATCTTCCGCGCCGTGGCCGACGCCGAGGTCAACATCGACATGATCGTGCAGAACGTCTCCGGCGCGACAGACCGCACCGACATCTCGTTCACGCTGCCCAAGAGCGACCTGGCGACGGCTATGTCGGCGTTGTCCAAGACGCAGGCCGGCGTCGGCTTCGAGTCGCTGCTGTCCGACGAGCACATCGGCAAGGTCTCGCTCGTCGGCGCCGGTATGAAGAGCCACCCGGGCGTCACGGCGACCTTCTTCGAGGCGCTGTCGACGGCCGGCATCAACGCCGAGGCGATCAGCACCTCCGAGATCCGCATCTCCGTCGTCTGCCGCGACACCGACGTGCCGAACGCCGTGCGCGCGGTGCACGACGCGTTCGAGCTCGGTGCGGGCGAGGGCGAGGGCGGCACCGTCTACGCCGGCAGTGGCCGATGAGCGCGCCTTCGGCGCGACGGCCGATGAGCGCGCCTTCGGCGCGACGGCGCATGACGACGCTCGGCGTCGTGGGCGCCACCGGTCAGGTCGGCGCCGTCGTGCTGCGGCTGCTCGACGAGCGCGACGTCGCCTTCGACGAGCTGCGGCTGTTCGCGAGCGCGCGCTCGGCCGGCTCCACGCTCAGCTTCCGCGGCCGCGACATCGTCGTCGAGGACGCGTCCACGGCCGACCCCAGCGGCGTCGATGTCGCGGTGTTCAGCGCGGGCGGCGGCACCTCGCGCGAGCTGGCGCCGAAATTCGCCGCGGCGGGCGCGACGGTCGTCGACAACTCCAGCGCCTGGCGCATGGACCCCGACGTCCCGCTGGTGGTCAGCGAGGTCAATCCCGCTGCACTGCAGGCAATCCCGAAGGGGATCGTCGCCAACCCGAACTGCACGACGATGGCCGCGATGCCGGTGCTCAAGCCGCTGCACGACGCGGCCGGGCTGGTCCGAGTCATCGCCTCGACCTACCAGGCCGTGAGCGGCAGTGGGCTGGCCGGCGTCGAGGAGCTGGACGGCCAGGTGCGCAAGACGGCCGACAGCGCGAGCCTGCTCGTGCACGACGGCTCGGCGGTCGACTTCCCGGCGCCCCACACGTACGTCGCGCCGATCGCGTTCAACGTCCTGCCGATGGCGGGCTCGGTCGTCGACGACGGGTCGCAGGAGACCGACGAGGAGCAGAAGCTCCGCCACGAGAGCCGTAAGATCCTCGACATCCCTGAGCTGCGGGTCTCCGGCACCTGCGTGCGCGTGCCCGTCTTCACCGGCCACTCGCTCTCGCTCAACGTCGAGTTCGCTCGGCCGATCGACGTCGCCGAGGCGACCGCGCTGCTTCAGGGCGCCCCCGGCGTCGAGCTGGTGGACGTACCGACACCGCAGCTCGCCGCCGGGCGCGACCCGTCCTACGTCGGCCGGATCCGGCAGGACGGGCCGAACGGCCTGGCGCTGTTCATCAGCAACGACAACCTGCGCAAGGGCGCCGCGCTCAACGCGGTGCAGATCGTCGAGCTGCTGCTCGCACGGAGCAGGGCGTGACCGACCCGACGCAGGCGATCCCGACCGGAGGGGAGCAGCGCGTCATCGCCGATCGCTACCGGCTTGTCGGCCTGCTCGGCCGCGGCGGCACCGCCGAGGTCTGGCGCGCTGACGACGAGGCGCTCGGGCGCAGCGTCGCGCTGAAGCTCGTGACGGTGCAGACCGACGAGAGCAGTGCCCGCGCAGGCGAGGAGGCGCGGCTGCTGGCCCGGTTGTCGCACCCGTCGCTGGTCCCCGTCTACGACGCCGGCACGGACGGGCGTGGCCGGCCGTGGGTGGTCATGGAGCTCGTCGAGGGCGAGACGCTGGCCGACACGATCGGCCGCGGTCCGATCCCGTCCGACCGCACCGCCACCATCGGCGCCAACGTGGCGCAGGCCCTTGACTACGTGCACGCGCAGGGCCTGGTGCACCGCGATGTCAAGCCCGGCAACGTGCTCATCGGCAACGACGGCCGGGTGCGCCTCACCGACTTCGGGATCGCCCGGCTCGTGGACTCGGCCCGGGTCACGTCCACCGGGATGATGGTCGGCACCGCCTCCTTCCTCGCCCCGGAGCAGGTCGCCGGCGAGCCGGTCGGCCCGCCCGCCGACGTCTACGCGCTGGGCCTGGTGCTGCTCGAGTGCCTCACCGGCCAACGGGAGTACGCCGGGAGCACCGTCGAGGTCGCTCTCGCTCGCCTGCAGCGCTCGCCGGACGTCCCCACCACGCTGCCGGCCGGCTGGCCGGGGCTGCTGCGCGCGATGACCGCCCGCGACCCGCAGGACCGGCC
>JAJAYV010000153.1 GCA_026786045.1 Frankiaceae bacterium
CCCGCCTGCTCGTCGGCCAGCCGCAGCGCCGCCGCGAGGCCGTCCGCCTCGACGACGGCGACGGGGTCGTCCGCGACGGGCGGCGACACGTGCGGCACCGGGCGGCCGCCGGAGACGGGGAACGCCGTGCGCAGGACGTCGTGCCGGTCGACGATCGCCCGCACGCTGCGCTGCAGCGCCGGCACGTCGAGCGCACCGCGCAGCCGTCGCCTGCCGTGCACGTTGTACGCGGTGCCGGGCCGCAGCTGGCACTCCAGCCACTGCCGTTCCTGGTCGAGCGAGAGCACGGGCGGGGAGCCGGGCGGGCGGGGCGTCACCACCGGGCGGGCGGGCGCCTCGTCCGCGGGGGCGCGCAGGGCGGCGGCCAGGTCGGCGAGCCGCGAGTTCTCGAAGATCGACCGCAGCGACAGCTCCACGCCCGCCCGCTCCCGCAACCGGGCGAGCACCTGGCCCGCGATCAGGGAGTCCCCGCCGAGGTCGAAGAAGTCGTCGTCGCGGCCGACGCCGTCGATCTCCAGGCTCTGCTGCCACACCTCCGCGACCAGATCCTCGTCGGGACCGTCGGGCGGGACGAAGCTGGTCGTGGCCGGGTCGGCGGGTTCGGGCAGCGCGAGCCGGTCCACCTTGCCGTTGGGGGTGTGCGGCAGCTCGTCGAGGCGGACCAGGCTGCCCGGCACCATGACGACGGGGAGGGTGGCGCGCAGGTGGGCGCGCACGTCCTCCAGGTCGAGCCCGTCGCCGCGGGCCACGACGTAGCCGACGAGCCGGTCGCCGCAGAGCGCCACCACGGCCTCGCGCACGCCCGGGTGGCGCTGCAGGGTGGTCTCGATCTCGCCGAGCTCGATCCGCTGGCCGCGCACCTTCACCTGGAAGTCCTGCCGGCCGAGGTAGAGCAGGGCGCCGTCGGAGCGGTGGCGCGCCAGGTCGCCGGTCCGGTACAGGCGCTCGCCCGGCACGGGGGCGTGCGGGTCCGCGACGTAGCGCGCCGCGGTGAGGCCGGGCTTGCCCACGTAGCCGTGGCTGATCCCGCGTCCGGCCAAGTAGAGCTCCCCCACCACCCCCACCGGCACCGGGCGCAGCGAGCGGTCCAGCACGTGGGCCCGCCCGTCCGCGATGGGCACCCCGATCGGCGGGGGCTCCTCCCCCGCGTGCAGGTGGGCGTGGGTCGAGTAGGTGGTGTCCTCGGTCGGGCCGTAGAGGTTGACCACCGCCTCGACGTGCCCGGTGGCGTACAGGTCGTCCACCAGCGTCCCGGTGACGGCCTCGCCGCCGAGGCCGACCACGCGCACGCTGCGCGGCAGGGCCCCGGCCTCGACGATCGCCTTGGCCACCGACGGCACCGCGGTCACCATCGTCACGTCCGGGGACCCGGCGAGCAGCGCGAGCGCGTTGTCGACGACCACCACCGTGCCGCCCGCGCAGAGCGGCCCGAACAGCTCGGCCACCGACACGTCGAAGCAGATCGAGGTCGACGCCAGCACCAGGGACAGCTCGTCCGCGGTGAACCGGCGCCGCAGCCAGCCGACCATCGCCGCCGCGTTCCGGTGCGTCATCAGGACGCCCTTCGGGCGGCCCGTCGAGCCCGAGGTGTAGAGCACGTAGGCCGGGGAGTCCGGCGGCACGGGCGCGGTCGGCTCCGCGGTCGGCGGGTACCGGTCGAGCTGCGCCAGCTCCGCCGGGGTCACCACCGTGGTGGCGCCGCTGTCGCGGACCATGTAGTCGGTCCGGTCGGCCGGGTAGGCGGGGTCGATCGGCAGGTAGGCCGCGCCCGCCTTGAGGATGCCGAGCATGGCGACGAGGAGGTCGACGGTCCGGCCGAGCCGGATGCCGACCACGTCACCGGGGCCGACACCGCCCTCGCGCAGGAGGTGCCGGAGCCGGGTGGAGCGCTCGTCGAGCTGCCGGTAGGTGAGGCTGCGCCGGGGGTCGCGCACCGCCACCGCGTCCGGCACCCGGGCCACCTGCAGCGCGACGAGATCGGGCAGGCTCGCCGGCGGGTCGTCGGTGACCGGGCCGCAGGACCAGCGCGCGAGCAGCTCGCGGTCCTCGTCGAGGAGGACGTCGAGCTCGTCGACGGGGCGGTCCGGCTCGGCCAGCGCGCGGGCGAGCAGCACGGGGAAGCGGGCGGCCGAGCGGGCCGCGGTGGCGGGCTCGAACAGCTCGGTCCGGTGGTTCCAGCTGCCCCGCAGCCGTCCGCGGTCCCGCCACAGGTGCAGGTCGACGTCGTAGTTCAGGCCCGGGCGGGTCACCGCGACGGGTTCGAGCACCGCGTCGCCCAGCCGGGGTCCGGCGGGCTCGCCGTGGAAGACGAGGGTGGCGGAGACGAGCCCCCGGTCGAGGCTGCGGCCGGGCGCGACGGCGCCGACGAGGTCCTCGAACGGGACACCGCGGTGGGCGAACGCGCCCAGGCAGGTCGCGCGGGCGCGGCGCACCAGCTCGCGGAAGCTCGGCCGGCCGGAGAGGTCGGCGCGCAGCACGAGGAGGTCGGCCAGCAGCCCGACCGCGCGGTGGCGGCCCCGGCCGGACCGGCCCGCCTCGGGCGAGCCCACGGCGAAGTCCTGCTGCCCGCTGTGCACGCCGAGCAGAAGCTGGCAGCTGGCGAGCAGGACCACGAACAGGGTCGTGTCCTCGTCGCGGGCCAGCCGCTCCGCGGCCGCGACGACGTCGTCGGGGACCTCCACCGGGACCGTGGCGGCCGTGAAGGACGGCCGCAGGGGCGGGTTGCGGTCGGTGGGCAGGTCCAGCTCGGGCAGGCCCGCGAGCCGCTCGCGCCAGTACGCCAGGGCCGCGGGCGCGACCGGCTCCGGCACGGGCTCGGGCACCGGGGCCGGGTGGGGGGCCGGGGGGCCGTCGTAGGCGGCCGCCAGCTCGTCGAGCAGCACCTGCATCGAGACGCCGTCGCAGACCAGGTGGTGGGCGACGAGCACGAGCAGGCGCTCGTCGTCGGCCAGCCGGATGCCGTGCACGCGCACGAGGGGCCCGGTCG
>JAJAYV010000154.1 GCA_026786045.1 Frankiaceae bacterium
AAGGGCCCTCCGCTGGTCTACTGAGCCGGTGCTCGCTCCCCTGTGACCCCGCTCGTTCATCGCCGATAATCCACACTATGTCAACTCAGCCGATACTGACCCGCTCCCCGCGGCTCAGGCGGTGACGAAGACCTGGACGCCGTACACCCGGCCGGTGGCCGTCCTGACCGCCCCGACGCCGACGTGGGTATATCCGGCGTTGAGGATGTTCGCGCGGTGGCCGGTCGACCCCATCCACATCGTGACCAGCTGCTCGGGCGTGACGTTGCCGTACGCGACGTTCTCACCGACCCGGCTCGCGCCGCAGGCCGACAGGATCGGCGACATCGCCTGGTGCGCGAGCGACCCGAGCGTCGACAGGTTCACCGCCCACCTGTCGGCGTAGCCGTCGGCACAGGGCGACGGCTGCAGGGCGCGCAGGCCGCGACCGGTGCGCTCGGCGTTGGTCAGCGCCAGGACGCGGTCGCTGTAGGTCGGCGCAGTGGTCGGCGCGGTGGTCGGCGCGGTGACCGGCGCGACGACGAGCGGTGCCGGCGCCGTCCGCTTCATGCGCTTGAGACGCTGGAAGGCCGAGGTCTTGTAGGTGGCGCTGACACCGCTGACCGTCGGGCTGGTGCTGCCCGCGGCCGCGGATGCGCTCGTGCCGCCCGCCGGCAGCACCAGCACAGCAGCCAGCATCGCCACGGAAAGTGATCTTGCTCGCACAGTGCACCTCAACGTTGACGGTGATGTTGGGTTCGACCGTTCAGAGGGTCACCTTGAGTGACGAGGCACCCCCGTTAGGCTGATCGGGTGCTCACCGCCGCCGGACGCCGCGCGCGGGTCGCCGTCACGCTGGCCGTGGCCGCGCTCACCCTCGCCGGCACCCTCGTCGGCCAGGACGACGACTTCCCCTTCGGCCCGTTCCGGATGTACTCCACCCGCGACGATCCCGACGGCACCGTCGTCAGCACCCGCGTCGAGGCGCGCGACGCGAGCGACCGGCTCCGGACGGTCGACGAGCGCTCCACCGGGCTGCGGCGGGCCGAGGTCGAGGGACAGGTCCAAAGGTTCGTGGCCGACCCGGAGCTGCTCGGCGCCCTGTCCCGCGCCCACGACCGGCTCCGGCCCGACGAGCCGCCGTTCACCGAGGTGCAGGTCGTGGAGCGGGTCTACGAGCTGCGCGACAGCCGGGCCACCGGCAAGGAGTCCGAGCGCGTCGTGGTCACCTGGCGGGCGCCGTGACGGGCTGGCTGCTGGCCCCCGCTCCGCTGGCCCGGGTCGCCGTGCTGCGGGTCATCGCCTACGTCTTCGTGCCGGTCGACGTGCTGCTCACCACGACGTGGGTGCGCGCGCACGCGCAGGTCCCCGGCGAGCTCTACGTCCCGCTGCAGATCGGCCGGCTGTTTCCGCTGCCCACGCCCGGTCCGTGGGTGGAGGTCCTGCAGGTCGTGCTCGTCCTGGCGGCGCTCGTGGCCGCCGGCGCCGCGGTGCGGGACCGGCTGCCCCGCGTCACCGGTTGGCTGGTGGCGCTGCTCTACCTCGAGTGGATGGTCGTGGCGATGAGCTACGGCAAGGTCGACCACGACCGGTTCGCGTTCCTCGTCCTGCTGTTCGTCCTGCCGAGCGTCGGGCGCGCACCGCTGCGCTCGCAGGAGCGCACGGAGGCGGCCGGCTGGGCGCTGACGGTGGTGGCGCTGGCCGTCGTCGCGACGTACACGCTCGCGGCCGTCGCCAAGATCCGCTTCGGCGGCTGGGACTGGGTCGACGGGGCCACCCTCACGAGGGCGGTGCTGCGGCGCAGCACGCCGCTGTCGGAGTGGCTGCTCGACGTGCCGGTCCTGCTCACCGCGGCTCAGTACGGGATCATCCTCATGGAGCTGGTCATCGCTCCGCTGCTGCTCGTTCGCTGGCGCGACCCGCGGATCACCTGGTGGCTGGCGCTGGGCTTCCTCGGGTTCCACCTCATGACGTTCTCGATGATCACGATCATCTTCCTGCCCCACTGCATCGCCCTGCTGGCGCTGCTGCCCCTCGAGCGGCTGGTGCGCCAGCGGGAACGAGCACCGGCATGAACGCCTCCCCTCCGCCGGCCGGCTCCCGCCCGCTGGCCGTCTTCGACGTCGACGGGGTGTTGGCCGACGTGCGGCACCGGCTGCGCTTCGTCGAGCGCAGCCCCAAGGACTGGGACGCCTTCTTCGGCGCCGCCGTCGACGACCCACCGCTCGCCCACGGCGTCGCGCTGGCCCGGGAGAGCGCGCTCGAGTGCGAGGTCGTCTACGTGACCGGCCGGCCCGAGCGGTGCCGCGCCGAGACGGTGGCGTGGTTCGCCCGGCACGACCTGCCGGCGGGCCGGCTGTCGATGCGCCGGCGCCGCGACTTCCGCCCCGCCCGGGTCGCCAAGCTCGAGCTGCTGCGCTCCCTGGCCGCCGACCGCACCGTCGCCGTCGTCGTCGACGACGACCTGAAGGTCTGCCAGGCGTACGAGGACGCGGGCTTCCCGGTGCTGCGCGCGCTGTGGATGGGCCAGGAGCCGGTGCTGCAGCAGGCCCAGGAGGGCGAGGGCCGGACCTAGGACCGCAACGCGGCGAGGACCGGGCCCGCCTTGGCGTGCGCCTCCTCGATCTCGGCGGCCGGGTCACTGCTCCAGGTGATGCCGCCGCCGGCCCACAGGTGGGCGGTGCTCTCGTCGGCGGCCAGCGTGCGGATCGTCAGCCCGAGGTCCATCCCCGTCGCGGTGATGACGCCGAGCGC
>JAJAYV010000155.1 GCA_026786045.1 Frankiaceae bacterium
CATGCCCCACATCATCCAGACCATCATCCCCATGCAGGCCAGCGGCCAGAGCAGGAACAGCAGGCCGCCGGCGTTGCCCGTCAGGAACAGGACTCCGCCTGCGGCGACGAGCCCGATCATCAGGTAGGAGTACTTGCCGTGATTCATCGAGACCAACCCCTGGCGATCGCCGTGCGGGTCCGGCGCCGGCGGGGCGGGCCTGCCGATCCTTCGGGCTCCTTTGCACCGTAGATCCGCACGGGTACGCGGGCATGGGCCGAAGGTCCTCACCTACGCCGTACTCGCCGGCATGCTTGACCCAATTGGCCCCGTAGTCGGCACGCTGGGACAAGCCGGCGGCTCCGGTCACGGCGCGAGCGACAACCCAGCCAGGAGCGACACACTGTGCAGATGGGCAACCTGTCGCAGCGCCGGCCACAGCTGGCGCTGCGGCGGGCGCCCGTGCAGCTGCTCGGCCCGCTGTACGTGTTGGCTGTGGTGCTGCTCGCCGTCCTGGCACGCAGGGGGCAGCCCCTGGCGGTGGACGTCGCCGTTCACGATGCGCTCGTCGTTGCCAAGGACGCTCAGCTCGCCGCGGTCCTGACGCAGCTGGGATCAGGGGCTCTGCTCTACCCGCTGCTGATCATCCTGGCGGGGCTGCGCTCCCGTCGGGGCCTCACCTGGGTGTGGGCGCTGCTGCCCGTGGCAGTCCTGGGCGTGGCGCAGATGACCGAGGCGGTGGCGTTCGTGACGCTGTCCCGCCCTGGCCCGGACGGGCTGGGAGTGACGACGTTCTCCTCGGGGCAGGCGATGGCTGCGGTGCTGGGCTGGGGCATGCTGGCCGCGCACCGCCGCACGACGCCGACCGCTCTCGGCACGGGCGTGGCTGCCGTCGCTGGCACTGTCGGCCTGACGCGGCTGCTGCTGAACGAGCACTGGGCCACGGACGTGCTGGCCGGCTGGGCCTTCGGCGTGCTGGCTTTGGGCGTCTTCCTCCGGCTGGACCGCCGGATGACCCCCACCCGACATGTCGACCACACGCTCGTCGTGGAGGGCTCCAGGCCGGCGACTGCCGGAGCGTGGCGCGCCTCGCGGTGGGCCTGGGTGCTTCCCGGAGCAGCGGCCCTTGTTCCGCTGGTCCCGTTGCTGACCGTGCCGGCACCGGAGCGGATGAAGGACCTGCTCGTGTATGTCGGCGCCGGCGGGGTGGCAGGACGTGGCGCCGACGTCTACGACTTCCGGACCGCGTTCGACATGCCCTTCACCTACCCGCCGTTCGCTGCGGTGCTGAGCGAGCCGCTGGCGCGCGTGCCACTGCCGCTGCTGCACGCGCTGTGGGCCGCTGCGACACTCGCGGCACTGGTCGCGGTGGCGCGCGTGGCGATGCAGCCCATCGTCCTTCGCCTGGGGCTACCGATCACCTTGATGCTGCTGCTGATCAGCTCCCCCGTGCGCAGCCACCTGCGTTTCGGTCAGGTCGGGCTGTTCCTGGTCCTGCTGGTTGCGGCAGACCTGCTGCACGACCACAGAAGCCGCGGCACCGGCGTCGGGCTGGCTGCGGCGGTCAAGCTGACACCGGCGGTGTTCCTGCCCTGGCTGCTGCTGACCCGCCAGTGGACGACGCTGCGGTCGGCGGTGCTGACCGCCGCGGGAGCAACCACGCTGGGGTTGCTCCTGCTGTGGCCGAGCGCGCACGAGTACCTGTGGCGAGCGCTGTGGGACAGCAGTCGCTTCGGTCCGAACGACATCCCCGGCAACCAGAGCGTGCGAGGGATGCTGCTGCGCAGCCCGCTCGACGACCACACCGCTCAG
This sequence comes from Frankiaceae bacterium, assembly GCA_026786045.1. GTDB lineage: Bacteria > Actinomycetota > Actinomycetes > Mycobacteriales > SCTD01 > SCTD01. The sequence continues at coordinate 1,792 of JAJAYV010000155.1, forward strand.
TGGATCTGGGGCGCGCTCGCCTTGCTCCTGCTCACCGCCGCAACGCTCGGCGCCCGTCGGCTGCACGCGGCCGGGAACCAGCTCGGCGCGGTCGGGGTGCTGGCCGCCGCGTCCGTCGCCGTGTCGCCGATCTCGTGGGTGCACCACCTGGTCTGGCTCGTTCTCCCTCTCAGTGCGCTGGTCGCTGCCGGACACGGACGGCTTGCCGCCGCGTGGGCCGGGCTGCTCATCGTCAGCCTGCCCTCGATCGGCTCGGCGGGTCTGCGGAGCGACACCGGCCACCCGCTGCTGTGGCACCTGCTCATCGACGTCCAAGGGCTCACCGCAATCGCGGCGGTCCTGCTCCTGCCAACGATGCTGTCGGCCAGGGCGACGCGCCGTGTCCCTGGCGCGCGTGCCGCCGAACCTTCCGGCACTGAGTGGGGGGCAGCCCTGTGACGCGAAGAGTCACCCAGCCACGGCGCTTTGGGTTGGACTCAGGGGTCACCTCGTAGCCCATCTGCTTGAGCTGGTCCAGGGCGCGCTGCTTGGTCTTGTCGGGGTTGCGTCGGGGGTGGAAGTCACCGCCGAGGTCCTCGTAGAACACACCCTTGGTGATCATGTTCCAGATGGCGGGAAGCGGCTCACTCGGGGCAGGCGCCGTCGCAGTTGGGGCTGAACAGGTCCGGTCGAGGCCACCGCGATCGGCAACGTCCTCGCGCAGGCTCGCCAGCACCGGCTAGTGTCGGGCAGCGTCGAGGACCTGCGGCCCCTGGTCTCCCGCAACCACCCGCCGACCCGCTACGACCCCGGGCCTCCGCCACGGACAAGGACCCCTGATGAAGCGCCAGCTGCCCAGGCGGCACGACCTCGCACCGCTGCTGAAGTTCAAGAAGCCGACGCTCTCCCCGAAGGAGAGACGACTGGCGGCGGCGCTGACCATCGAGGACCTGCGGCTGATCGCCAAGCGGCGTACGCCGAAGGCCGCGTTCGACTACACCGACGGCGCCGCCGACGGCGAGGTCTCACTGAGGCGGGCCCGCGAGGCCTTCGGTGACGTGCAGTTCAACCCGGCGATCCTGCGTGACGTCTCGCACGTGGACACCTCGCGGACCGTCCTGGGCGCTCCGGTGTCGCTGCCGTTCGGGATCGCGCCGACCGGGTTCACCCGGATGATGCACGCCGAAGGCGAGATCGCCGGCGCCACCGCCGCCCGCGCCGCGGGCATCCCCTTCAGCCTGTCGACGATGGGCACCACGTCGATCGAGGACGTCGCGGCGGTGAATCCGGCCTCCGAAGGCGGGCGCAACTGGTTCCAGCTTTACATGTGGAAGGACCGCGAGCGGTCGATGGCGCTGGTCGACCGGGCGGCTGCAGCGGGGTTCGACACCCTGCTGGTCACCGTCGACGTCCCGGTCGCCGGAGCCCGGCTGCGCGACGTCCGCAACGGGATGACGATTCCGCCCACGCTGTCGCCGCGCACGATTGTCAACGCGATCCCGCGGCCGGCGTGGTGGATCAACTTCCTGACCACCGAGCCGCTCGCCTTCGCCTCCCTGGACTCCTGGTCGGGCACGGTGGCCGACCTCCTGGACACGATGTTCGACCCGACCGTGTCGTACGACGACCTGGCGTGGATCCGCGACCAGTGGCCCGGCAAGGTCTCGGTCAAGGGCGTTCAGACCGTCGACGACGCCCGCCGCCTCGCCGACCTCGGGGTCGACGCGATCGTGCTCTCCAACCACGGCGGGCGTCAGCTCGACCGGGCGCCGGTGCCGTTCCACCTGCTCCCCTCGGTGGTCTCCGCCGTCGGCTCCGACCTCGAGGTGCACCTGGACACCGGCATCACCTGCGGCCAGGACATCGTCGCCGCAATCGCCCAGGGCGCGCACTTCACGATGATTGGTCGCGCGTACCTCTACGGCCTGATGGCCGGCGGCCGCGACGGCGTCGACCGCACGATCGAGATCCTGCGCGACCAGATCGAGCGGACGATGCGGCTGCTGGGCGTCACCACGCTCGACGAACTCGAGCCCGGGCACGTGACCCAGCTCGTGCGGCTCGCCCCACGATCGCAATGATGCATGCTGGCGTCAGGACGGTGCGCCCAGCGGCTGGCCGGCGATGAGCTGCTGGTTCTGTCGCTCCTGGCCTTGGAAGAGAACGCGCTGCCGGCCGGCACGATCAGCTGACCGGTCGCTCCGGCGCGGCGGACCCGGCTGATCGTCTCGGTCCGGAGCGACTTGCGTCGCGTGCCGGTGCCGCACCCAGCCGGTGCACGAGCCGGACGGCGCCCGTCACCCGCACCGGTCAGGGCTGCTGTCCGGGCTTGCCCGAGTCGGGCAAGACCGGCTGCTGTCCCGTCTTGCCCGGGTCGGGCACCAGGTCCGAGCGCCGCCCGCCGGCCAGGACGCCGTCGGCGGGCGTGGTGTCGGTGGCCTCCCCCGTCGTCCGGCCGCCGCCGGAGGCGACCAGCTCCGGGTTGGGCTTGCCGGGCGAGCGCTTCAGCAGCACGATCAGCGTTGCGACGCCGGCCAGCACCACCAGCAGCCACAGCGTGCTGAGGTTCGCGCCCAGGCCGTAGATGGCCACCAACGAGATCGCTCCGGCCATCAGGCAGTAGTAGATGGTGGGCAGGATGGTCTTGCGGATCAGGTCACCCTCGCGACCGATCAGCCCCACGGTGGCCGAGGCCGCCACGATGTTGTGCACTGTGATCATGTTGCCGGCCGCGCCGCCGACCGCCTGGGTGGCCACGACAGTTTCGGGCGAGACGCCGATCTGCTCGCCGGTGGAGAACTGGAACAGCGAGAACATCAGGTTGCTCACCGTGTTGCTGCCGGCCACGAAGGCGCCGAGCGCCCCGATCCACGGGGCGATCCCCGGCCAGCCGCCACCGGCGAGGCTGGCGGCGCCCTCGGCCAGGGTCAGCGGCATCGACACCATGTCCGAGCCGTTGAAGGTCGGGCCGGAGTTGATGAACACCCGCACCAGCGGCAGCGCGAACAGCAGGGCGACGGCGGCGCCGGCCAGCTGGCCGCCGGCGACCTTCCACGACTCCTTGATCTCCGCCGGCTTCATCCGGTGCAGCCCATAGGTGATCAGGCAGGTCAGAATGAACAGGAAGCCCGGCAGGTAGAAGTACTGCAGCCCCTGCGAGGCGGTGGTGCCGAGGATGTTCTCGACGTTGACCACGCGCCAGCCGGAGGTGAGGAAGTCCTTGACCGGCGCGATGGTGCGGCTGCCGACCAGCAGCACAGCGACGATGACGTACGGCGTCCAGGCCAGCCAGATGCTCATCTTGCGCTTGGCGAGGTCGTCGGTGGCCGGCGCCAGGCTGCCCATCCAGGACGGCGACCAGCGCTCGCGCGGCGGGAAGTCCCAGATCTTGGTGGGCATCAGGAAGCCGCGGCTGGAGGCGAACATGACGATCACCAGGCCGGTCAGGCCGCCGAGCAGCGACGGGAACTCCGGACCGAGCAGCGCGGCGACCGTGACCGAGGGAATGGTCATGGCGAATGCCGCGAACAGCGCGAACTTCCAGACCGCCAGGCCGTCGCCGAAGCGGCGCCTCTCCCCGAAGAAGCCGCACAGCATGCAGGCCAGCGCCAGCGGGATCAGCGTGCCGACGGCGCCGTGCATGAGCGCCACCTGCAGGCCGATCCGCTCGAGGTAGTCGGGCAGCTCCAGCCCCAGCACGCTCAGCCGCTCGTTGACGGCCGGGGCGCCGCTCAGGCCGCCGTTGACGCCGACCAGGATCGGGGTGCCGACGGCACCGAAGCTCACCGGCGTGCTCTGGATCACCAGGCCGACCATCACCGCGGCCATGGCGGGGAAGCCCAGCGCGAGCAGCAGCGGCGCGACGACGGCGGCCGGGGTGCCGAACCCGGAGGCGCCCTCGATAAAGCTTCCGAACAGCCAACCGATGATGATCGCCTGGACCCGCCGGTCGGGGCTGATGCTGGTGAAGCCGGCACGGATGGTGCTCATCGCGCCGCTCTTGGTGAGGGTCTCGAGCAGCAGCAGCGCGCCGAACACGATGTAGAGCAGCGTCGCGGCGATGAGCAGCCCCTGCACAGTCGAGGCGGCGATGGCCGTGGGCGACATGTCCCACACCAGCAGCCCGATCAGCACGACGGCCAGGAAGCCGACCGGCATGGCGAGCTTGGCCGGCCACCGAAGACCCACAAGCAGCACGCCGACGATGAGGATGGGGGAGAACGCCAGCAGGCTGAGCACAGCCAGGTTGTCCATGAGGAGCCTCTCGGTGGGGC
>JAJAYV010000156.1 GCA_026786045.1 Frankiaceae bacterium
GGGCCGCTCTGCTTGGCGGCGACCACGGCGTCGTAGACGTCGCGCTTGGGCAGGCCGGTCTCGGCGGCGACCGCGGCCAGCGCCTCCTTGCGGGTGAGCCCGGCGGCCTCGCGCACCCCGACCTGGCGTACCAGCTCCCCCGGCGTCAGGTCCACCGTCGGCTCCGCAGCGCCCTCGAGCACGAGGGTCACCTCGCCGCGCACCCCGCCCTGGGCCCAGACGACCAGCTCGGGGAGCGTGCCGCGCACGACCTCCTCGTAGGTCTTGGTGAGCTCGCGGCAGACGACGGCGCGGCGGGTCGGCCCCAGGACGGCAGCCATGTCGGTGAGCGCGTCGAGCAGCCGGTGCGGCGCCTCGAACAGCACGCAGGTGCGCCGCTCGGCCTGCAGCTCGGAGAGCCGGGCCCGCCGCTCGCCGCCCTTGCGCGGCAGGAAGCCCTCGAAGCAGAAGCGGTCGGTCGGCAGCCCGCTCACCGCGAGCGCGGTCGTCACCGCGGACGGGCCCGGCACGCAGGTCACCGGCAGGCCCTCCGCCGCCGCGGCTGCGACGAGCCGAAAGCCCGGGTCGGAGACGGTCGGCATGCCCGCGTCGGTGACCAGCACCACGGTCGACCCGGCCCGCAGCGCGTCGAGCAGCGACGGGGTGCGCTGGGCCTCGTTGCCCTCGAAGTAGCTGACCACCCGGCCGGTCAGCGCGACGCCCAGGTCGGCGCACAGCCGGTGCAGCCGGCGGGTGTCCTCGGCGGCGCCCACATCGGCCGACCCGAGCGCCGCCGCCAGCCGCGGGCTCGCGTCGGTGCTCTGCCCGATGGGCGCTCCGGCGAGGACGAGGGGCACGCGCAGCAGTCTCCCTCAGGACCGGCCGGGCTCTCGTAGGCTCCCGCGCGTGACCGCGACGCTCGACCGCCCCGTCGCGCCCGAGGGGGCCTGGCGGGCGCGGATCCTCCCGCCGTCCGACGGCCTGCGGCAGGGCGGCTGGCTCGTCACCCTCGCGGTGACGCTCTTCGCCGGGCTGCTGCGGGTGGTGCGCCTCGACATCCCGGCCGGGCGGATCTTCGACGAGGTCTACTACGCCTGCGACGCCCAGAACCTGCTGCGCTTCGGCGTCGAGGCCGGCACCGTCGGCAACAGCGACGACGACCCGGCCGCGGCGATGCGCTGCGAGCCGACCGGCCAGCCGGGCTTCATCGTCCACCCGCCGCTGGGCAAGTGGGCGATCGCGCTGGGGATCCGGCTGTTCGGCGTCGACGAGCTCGGCTGGCGCATCTCAGCCGCCGTCGCCGGCACGCTCATGGTGCTGGTGCTCGTGCGCGTCACCCGCCGGATGACCGGCTCGACGCTGCTCGGCGCGCTGGCCGGGGTGCTGCTCGCGCTCGACGGGCTGCACTTCGTGCAGAGCCGCGTCGCGATGCTCGACGTCTTCCTCGCCGCCTGGGTGCTCGGGGCCTTCGCCTGCCTGGTCGCCGACCGTGACGACGTACGACGGCGGCTGGCCGTCGCGCCGGACGCCGACCTGCTCGGCTGGGGGCCGCGCCTGGGCATGCGCTGGTGGCGGATCGCGGCGGGTGTCTGCCTCGGCGCGGCCGTCGCCACCAAGTGGAGCGGCCTCTACTACCTCGCCGTGCTCGTCCTGCTGGCCTTCACCTGGGAGGTCGGCGCGCGCCGCACCGCCGGGGTGCGCGCCCCGGTGCGCGCGACGGTGCTGCGGTCGGCCGCCCCCGCACTCGGCGCGCTGGTCCTGCTGCCCGCCGCGCTCTACGTCGCCTCGTGGGCCGGCTGGTTCCTCGCGGACGGCGAGGGCTCGGTGGCCTGGGACCGCGGGTGGGCGCAGGACAACCCGGCGAGCGGGCTGGCGAGCGCGGTGCCGGACCCCCTGCGCTCGTGGTGGCACTACCAGGTGGCGCAGTTCGGCTTCCACGACGAGCTCCGCAAAAGCCACTTCTATCAGTCGCACCCCGCCGGCTGGCTGCTGCTCGCCCGGCCGGTCTCGTACTACTACCCGCAGGACGTCGGGCCCGGCGACTACGGCTGCGAGGTCGTGTCGTGCGCGCGCGAGGTGCTGGCGATCGGCACGCCCGCGATCTGGTGGGCCGCGATCCCGATGCTGCTCGCGTTGCTGTGGCTGTGGGCGTCCCAGCGCGACTGGCGCGCGGCAGCCGTGCTCGCGATGGTGCTCACCGCGATCGTGCCGTGGGTCCGCGACGACCTCGACGGCCGCACGATGTTCCTGTTCTACGCGCTGCCTGCCGTCCCGTTCTTCTGCCTCGGCCTGGCGCTGGTCGCCGGCTGGGTGCTGGGCGGGCCGGGCGCCTCGCGCGAGCGGCGTGCCACGGGTGCGGTCTTCGTCGGCGCGTACGTCGCGTTGGTCGTGGTGAGCTTCGCCTGGCTCTACCCGGTGCTCGCCGCACAGACGCTGCCGTACGACGCCTGGCGCGACCGGATGTGGTTCAGCAGCTGGATCTAGCAGCGCGAAGGCCCCGGTCCCTGAAGGGGAACGGGGCCTGCACGTGCGGGTGGAGCTGAGGGGATTCGAACCCCTGACCCCCTCGATGCGAACGAGGTGCGCTACCGGACTGCGCCACAGCCCCGCGGGTCGAGAGATTAGCAGGGGCAGCCGGGCACGGGCCTGCTCACCAGTCGTTGACGGCGCGACGGCGCTCGAGGATCTCGTCGAGCTGCGGGCCCTCGTCGACGATGCCGACCTCGCGCTCGGCGGCGGCCAGCCCGTCGGCGTAGGCGCCGGGACGGGTGAGGTCCAC
>JAJAYV010000157.1 GCA_026786045.1 Frankiaceae bacterium
ACGGCCTCATCGACCTGTTCGGCGCCCACCTGGAGGACGAATACCGCGAAGAGGAGGGTGTGCCCCTCGACTTCTTCCTCGCCGGCGTGCTCGCCCGCCGCCCCTGAGCGCCCCCCCCGCCGCCCCCCCCGCCGCGCCGACCCCTAGCGCGGGGTTTTGCGCGGCTAGCTGCGCCACCAGCCACGCCGGCGCCCCCCCCCATATGGGGGCGGGGGCGCCGTCAACTCGTACGCGGGCCCGACGAGCGGCCCGCTGGCAGGACCTAGCGGACCGCGAGCACGCCGCACGCGGTCGGGTCGGTGCCCTCGGCCGGCAGGGAGGGGTCCAGCTCGCTCTTGCCTGCAGCCTCGAAGTCGTACGCGCCGTTCTTGTTGTAGTCGTTGCCGTGCACGACCAGAACGCCCTCGCCCGCGCGTACGCCGTCGGCAATAGACTTGGCGGTGCCGACGCCGGCGACGTCGGTGAACTCGATCTTGCTGCGGTTGTAGGAGAGCCCGCCACCTTTCGAGGTCGGGAAGCGGTTGAGCGCCAGGCCGGAGGCGGGCGTCGTGTCGCCGGTCGTGGTCAGTGAGACGACGATCGGGCCGTAGGCCTTCAGGCCGTCGGCGGTGGAGAGTCGCGAGGTGCCATCGCTGCGGGAGCTCTTGGCGTCTCTGCCCATCGTCGGGCACTCGTGGCGGGCTTTTTCGCCGAAGTGGATGTGGATCGCGTGCGCCGCGTCCGGGGCCAGGCCGGTGGCCGAGATCGAGATGTTCTCGATCTTCTGGTTCTTCACCGTGGCGGTCGCGCTGCCGGAGGCACCCGAGAAGTTCAACTCGCTGAGCGAGGCCTGCAGCGACACAGTCTTGTCCGCCTTGCCGGGCTTGTTGGGCTTGTCCATGCCGGGGGCGGCTGAGGCGGCGGGGATGCCGAGCAGCAGGCTTCCTCCGACCAGGCCGGTGGTGGCGGCGGCGATGAGTCGTCCGTGCTTCATGTGGTCTCCGATTATTAGCGGGTCAAGGCGTAAGTCCGAGCGGAACTCGGGTGGTCTTGGACAGCCTGCGGAGCAGTGCTGCACGTCGTGTCGCATACCCATTCGCGCGCCGCGGACGCGCAGATGGGTGCATCCCGAGATGTGTCTGAGCCGTTCGGCTCAGGCCGTCGCGGTGAGGACGACCTGCACGGTCTCCTGCGGCCGGTCCCACATCGGGAAGTGCCCGCACCGGTCAGGTGTGGGGCCGCCGAGCTGCGGCCCGCTGTCGACCGGGCCGGGGTGTCGGCGACGCTGCGCAGGTCGGCCAGGGCCACCCCGCGGGGACCGCCCGACACCACCACGGCGGTGCGAAGTGCCGCCGCAGGCTGCAGTTCATCGCTACGGTGCGTCAGCAAGGAGCTGGCCGACCCTGCCCTGCGTAGCGCGGCCCTCATCGACAGCCTCGTCAAGGACGGGCGCCTGTCCGGCGCTGTCCGGATCCCGAACGCGGTCGCGCCGCTGAACATCGAACTGGACCTGCGCTCGGGTCGCATCACCTGCCACATCGATCTGGACGCGCTGAAGGAGGGTCGCCCGAACACCCGCGTGAACTGGCTCGTCCGGCAGCTCAAGAACGCACCGGACGCTCTGCGCATCGAGGCGTACGCCGCGCATGCGCGCGGAGGCAGCGCAGCGAGCCTGCTCAAGGACGTGCGGCTGGACCCCGCGGTGCTGGTGCAGGACCCGAAGAAGGAGCTGCGCTCCTTCCGCCTCGCGCTGACCGGGCCGCTGGGTACCAAGCGCGGTCGTGGTCGAGGGGCTGCCATCGACTCCGTGCTCGCAGCGGTCGACACCTACTGCCGGGGTGGAGGAAGCCGCCGCTGCGCCGACCCTGGGCGAGCCGGCAGCTCTGACGGCCGTCGTGGCCGAGGAGAGCGTGGAGAAGCGGGTCGGGTAGGCGTGTCCTGCCACTCCGGTCCACGTCGGTGGGTAGCAGCAACGCCGGCTGACGAGAGCGTGAGCGGCTCCCGCCCGGACCGCACCGTCTCGGTCGCTCAGCGATCGCAGCGCGAACAGCGTGAGGTCCTCGTCGCCGCGCCAGCCGGGCACGGCGCTCAGACGGTCCACCCGGGCGTTGCGAGACGTTGCCCTTCGCCCACTGTTGGCCATGACCCGTCCGGTGGCCTCCACTCATGGTCCGGACCGGCGAGCCCGAGGTGTGGTGCTGTGCGCCAGCCGGTACTAGGCGCTGTGTCGAGCCTGCTCTGCGCAGTCGTACGCCAACGGGCCGCTACGCCCGACAGGAGATGAGCGGCCGAGCTAGAAGCCCATCCCGCCGCCGACGCCGCCTTGACCGGCCCCCTGGCCGCCCTGGCGGGAAATGATCGCCTGCTGGGCAGCGGTCCGGTGCGCACGCGCCTGTGCGTGGGCGGCCGGGTCGCCGGCGTGCGAGTTCCGGGAGCGGAGCGTGCGAACGACAATCACGATCGCGCAGAGGACGGCGAGCAGGAGCAGAACCTTCAGCACGACGACCTCCGAGTATGGGGCCTCACGGTCCCACATTGCGGTGCCGAGCGCTCCCATCGGCGCGTGCCGGTGAAGCACACCGTGGTGCCTGGCTTCAGCCAGACGCAGACCGGTGGTCTCAGTGAGGTCCCAGCGATAACCGGCGCACGACAGGTGGCGCTCTCGCACGTCTGGGGCATGTCACTTCCACCGTGAAGGGGGGCCACGGCCACCCGCTCAGGCGAGTCCTGCGCGCCGCAGCGCGTGGAGAGGTCTGTCCGCCGTGGACTGCTCGGGTGCCGCCCCCTGCCCGTCGACGCCGCGCCGGCGCCCGTCCTGGTCAACTGCCCGAGCAGCTGCGTGCCGCGCTGGCCGCCGAGACCGACCGGCTCGCGGGCATCGACGACCCGATCGTGGCGATCCGGGCGGTCGGTGACTCGTTCGCCGCACTCGACGACGAGCTAGCTGCGCTCGCGCAGGTGCGGCTGGTGGTGGTGCGAGCGCTGCGGCAGGCGGGCTGGTCCTACGACCGCATCGCCGAGGCGACCTTGCTCGGCAAGGGCCGGGTCGCGCAGCTGGCGCGCGACGACCGCGGCCGGCCTGACGTACGTCCCTGACGTCGCGGGGCGCCGGGCACCAGTTGGCATGCTCAAACGGCCCGAGCTCGAGGCCGCGACGCGGTGCCCCTCGGCGCATTCTCCGCAGTCACGGCCGCCGTCAGGCCGTCAAGCGGTGCGGCCCGCGGCGCAGTCCCACCGCCACGGTCCGCGAACTTCGCCGTCACCAACAGTCACCCAGCCGGCCACCGGACCCTGCGACGCCTTGCACTCGGCAGGGTCGAGTGCTAACAACGTCCTAGCACTCAAGTGTCACGAGTGCCAGACCACAGGGTGAGGCCGGCAGTCCGGTCGTCCGTCGCGGGCACCTGCGTGGTCAGCACCCCGACCGGGAGGACCCGAAGCATGTCCAAGATCATCGCCTTTGACGAGGAGGCCCGGCGCGGCCTCTAGCGGGGCATGAACCAGCTCGCCGACGCCGTCAAGGTCACCCTCGGCCCGAAGGGCCGCAACGTCGTCCTGGAGAAGAAGTGGGGCGCCCCGACGATCACCAACGACGGCGTCTCCATCGCCAAGGAAATCGAGCTCGAGGACCCCTACGAGAAGATCGGCGCCGAGCTCGTCAAGG
>JAJAYV010000158.1 GCA_026786045.1 Frankiaceae bacterium
ACGGCGGCGAGCGCCAGCGCGACGAGCAGCAGGCTGCCGGCGGACGCCGCCGCCGGACCGAGCGCGGCGAAGACCCCGGCGCCGAGCATCGCGCCCAGCCCGAGCACGACCGCGTCGGCCGTGCCGAGACGGCGCTCGAGCGACGGCTGACCGGTCACCCGGTCAGACTCGCAGGGCCTCGGGCTCCTCTGCGACCGGGGCGTCGGCGCCGGCCGGTCCCTCGACGGAGACGTGCGGCAGGAGGCGGTCCAGCCAGCCGGGCAGCCACCAGTTCGCCTTGCCCAGCAGCAGCATCACGGCCGGGACGAGCACGCTGCGGATGATGAGTGCGTCGAGCAGCACGGCCACGGCGAGCCCCAGGCCGAACAGCTTGATGGTGATGTCCGGGCCCAGCACGAAGGCGAGGAACAGCATCACCATGATGGCCGCGGCGGCGGTGATGGTGCGCCCGGTCGCCGCCAGCCCGTGCAGGACGGCCTGGCGGTTGTCGCCGCGGTGCAGCCACTCCTCGTGGATGCGCGAGAGCAGGAAGACCTCGTAGTCCATCGACAGGCCGAACAGGATCGCGAACAGGATCACGGGCAGGAAGGCCAGGATCGGGCCGGTGCGGTCGACGCCGATGAGCTCGAGGCCGACGCCCCACTGGAAGACCGCGACGATGACCCCGAAGGCCGCTGCGGCCGACAGCAGGTTCATCAGCGCGGCGACGGTGCTGACGACAAGGCTGCGGAAGACCACGGTCAGCAGCAGGAAGCTGAGCAGCACCACGACGCCGACGAACAGCGGGAGCTTGTCGGCGATGACCTCGCTGAAGTCGACGAACACCGCGGTCGCACCGCCGACGAGCAGCTCCTGGCCGCTGCCGGCCTCGGCGGCGGGCACGAGTGTCTCGCGCACCCGGTCGACCAGGTCGCTGGTCGCCTCGTCCTGCGGCGCCGACACCGGGTAGACGGTGGTGATGCCGACACCGCCCTCGACGGGGACGCCGGGCTGCTCGCCGCCGAGGTAGACGGTCGGGGTGAGCGCCGCGACCTCGGGGTCGTCCTCGAGCGCGGCGACCAGGCGCTCGGTCGCGGCGGTGTCAGCCGAGTCGCCGAGGTCGGTGACGACCAGCAGCGGGCCGTTGAAGCCGGGGCCGAAGCCCTCGGCGAGCAGGTCATAGCCCTCGCGGGTGGTCGACCCGGCCGGGTTGCTGCCCTGGTCGGTGAGACCCAGGCGCAGGCTGCCGAGCGGCAGCGCGAGCACGACCATGACGAGCAGGGCGACGGCGGCAATGACGCGCGGGTGCCGGTCGAGCACCCCGGCCCACCGGCGCCAGCCACTGGTCTCCTCCTGCAGGTCGGCGGGCGTGCCGGCGGCGAGGTGCCGCTTGCGCTTGGGCAGCACCTTCCGGCCGAAGAAGCCGAGCAGCGCAGGCAGCAGCGTGAGCGACGCGAGCACGGTCGTGGCGACGGCCAGCGAGGCAGCGACGGCGACGCCGTAGAGGAAGGAAAGGCCGAGTGCGAACAGGCCGAGAAGGGCTATGCAGACAGTGATCCCGGCGAAGAGCACCGCGCGACCAGAGGTGTCGATGGCGGTGACGGTCGCCTCTTCCGGCGACTTGCCCTCGAGCAGACCCTGGCGGTAGCGCGTCACGATGAACAGCGCGTAGTCGATGCCGACGCCCAGGCCGAGCAGCACCGACAGCGTGGGCGCGAACGTCGCGATGGTCATGACGTTGGCCAGCAGTCCGACGCTGGCGAGCGACACGGCGATGGACAGCACAGCGGTGATGAGCGGCAGCGACATCGCGACCAGCGAGCCGAAGACGAGGAACAGCACGATGGCGGCGGCGGTGAGGCCGACGAGCTCCTCCTTGCCCTGCTCGGGCGGGCCGTTCGCCGCCTGCCCGGTGACCTCGACCTGCAGCCCGTCGCGCGGCTCGGCGGCCACCTCGAGCAGCTCCTCGACCTGCGCCCGGCTGACGTCGTTCGGGATGATGCCGTCGAGCTGCACAGGTGCGAAGGCGATCCGGCCGTCCGGCGACACCTGCTGCGGGGCGTCGTACGGGGAGGTGACCGAGACGACCTGCTCCAGCCCGCGCAGCTCAGCCACGACCTCCTCGACCTGGGCACGCGCGCCGGGGTCGGTGAGCGTGCCCGCCTCGACCGCGAACACGGCCGTGAGCGCGTCGCCGCTGCTCTCCGGGCTCACCCGGTCCAGCAGCTGGAACACCGATGCGCTCTCAGTGTCCGGCAGCGTGAACTCGTCGTCGTAGCCGGCCCCGACCGCGAGCAGCGCACCCACGACGACGGCCAGCAGTGCCAGCCAGAGCCCGAGGACGATCCGGCGGTGGACGAAGCTGAGACGGGCGAGCGTGCGCACGGTTCTCCAGGGGCAGCGGGTGGGAGCCCCCCAGGGTCGGGACCGGCCGCGGCGCGGGTCAAGTCGGGGCGGGAGTGATCCCCGACACGGGTGCGGCGGTCACGGCGTGTCCCGACAGGCACGCGATCTCCTCCTGCCGGCCACTCTGCCGACGGCGCCCGGTCATCCAATGACGGCACCGTCGTGGTCGTGCTCCTCCTCGCGCACCGCGGATCACCGGCCGTCCCCGCCTCCGAGAACACCGTCGCCGCGGTCATCGCTGCCCTCGCGGCCGGTGCGGACGGCGTCGAGGTCGACCTGCGGCTGTCCGCAGACGACGTCCTCGTCCTGTGCCACGACCCGGACCTGGGTCGGCTCGCAGGCCGCTCCCTGCCCGTGGCCGACACGACGTGGGAGGCGCTGAGGATGACGGCCGCGGAGCACGGCGTGGGTCTGGCCCGCGTCGAGTGGCTGCTCGCCGCGGCCGCCGGGCGCCCGGTCGTCCTCGAGCTCAAGCAGCCCCCTCCCGCGCCGCGCGCGAGGGCGCGCACCGTCGGCGCCCTGCTCGAACGGCTCGGCGGGCTGCACGCCTCGGGCCTGCCCCTCGCGGTCACCGTCTCGTCGTTCGACCCGGCCCTGGTCCGGATGGTGCGGCTGGAGGCCCCCGTCGACCTGGGCCTGCGCACGGCCTTGCTGGGCCGGCCGGGGTGGCGCCCGTCGGCGCTGCTCCGGCAGGCGCTGGCCGCCGGCCACGACGAGGTGCACCCGCACGTGCTCGACGTGCTGGCACACCCGCGCAGCGTCGCGTCAGCGCACTCCTGCGGCCTGGCGGTGGTGCCTTGGACCGTCAACGCCCGCCGCGCCGTCCGGCGCTGCGCAGACCTCGGGGTGGAGGCCGTCATCACCGACGTGCCCGCCGCCGCGCGACGGGGCCTGAGGGCCCGTCCCGCAGCAGCCTGAGGCTCTCGAGGAGGCGTACGACGAGGGCGCGCGGACGTCCGCCGCTCCCGGCCGAGCGATGATCTTCCGCTCTTTCTTCACCGTCCGATCACCGAACGGCCCGCCGCCGTTCACCTGGTGCCGGTCGAGTCGTCGTCGATCCCCACCGACGAGGAGACGCCCTGTGCGCACCACCCGATTGCTCAGCTCCGCCGTGGCGCTGACCGGCCTGTCGGCCGCGCTGCTCACCGCCCCGAACGCCCTGGCTGGTCCGAAGGGAGACCCGGCCGGCCGGGCGGTCGACCTGCGCCCGCTGGGCACGTTCTCCAGCGGCGTCTTCGACGAGTCGGCCGCCGAGATCGTGCAGCACGACCCGGACACGGACCGGCTGTTCGTCGTGAACGCCCAGTCGGGGGCGATCGACGTGCTGGACGGCACTAGCCCGAGCTCGCCCACGAAGATCACCACGCTGTCGGTCGCGGGTCAGCGGGCCGCGGACGACTCCATGATTGATCTGAAGGCGGTCGTCAACTCCGTGGCTGTCGACGACGGCATCCTCGCCGTCGCGGTCGAGGCCGCGGACAAGGTCCAGCCCGGATGGGTGGCGTTCTACGAGACGGCGGGCGACCTGCGGTTCCTGTCTGCCGTCAGGGCGGGCTCGCTGCCGGACATGGTCACCTTCACGCCCGACGGCGCGACCGTGCTGGTCGCCAACGAGGGCGAGCCGGCGGACGACTTCTTGACCGACCCCGAGGGCTCGGTCAGCCTGGTCGACGTCTCGGGCGGCGTCGAGGACCTCACGCAGAGCGACGTCCGAACCGCGCTCTTCGCCGCCTTCGCGGGCGACGCCCTGCCGAAGGGCGTGCGGGTCTTCGGCCCGGACGTCCCCGTGCCGGCCGGAGTGGATCCGGCCGGTCGCGTCGCGCGCAACCTGGAGCCGGAGTACATCACCGTGGAGGCCGACTCCTCGACCGCGTACGTCGCGCTGCAGGAGGCGAGCACGATCGCAGTGCTGGACGTCGCGGCCGCGGAGTTCTCGGAGCTGCTGCCGCTGGGGACCAAGGACTGGAACCCGCGCGGCAGGACGGGCGGCTTCGACGCCAGCGACCGGGACGACGAGGTCAACATCCAGAACTGGCCGGTGCGCGGCATGCTCATGCCGGACGCCATCAGCAGCTACCAGTCGCGAGGCAGGACCTACCTCGTTACCGCCAACGAGGGCGACGCCCGCGAGGGGGGTGGCTACAGCGACGAGGTGCGCCTGGGTGACGGCCCCGACGACGAGGGCTTCCAGTACCTCCTGTGCGCGGGTTTCGACGCTGGCCTCGCAGACGAGGACCAGCTCGGCCGGCTCAACGTCTCTCGCGAGGACGGATACGACGCCGCGCGGGGCTGCTACCGCGAGATCCACACCTACGGCGGCCGGTCGTTCTCCATCTTCAGCACCGACGGTCGGCAGGTCTTCGACTCGGGCAGCGCCTTCGAGCAGCTGGTGGCGGCCGGTGAGGGTGGCGTGCCGGCGGAGGCGTTCAACGCCGCGCACGACGACAACGACTCCTTCGACAGCCGCAGCGACGCCAAGGGCCCCGAGCCGGAGGGCGTGACCGTCGGCGAGATCGACGGCCGGACCTACGCCTTCATCTCCCTCGAGCGCGTCGGTGGCGTCATGACGTACGACATCACCGAGCCGAAGCAGGCGTTCTTCGTCGACTACGTCAACAACCGCGACTTCGAGGCCGATGTGCCGAGCCGCCAGGTCGGCGACCTGGGTGCCGAGGGCGTGACCTTCATCAGCCCCGAGGACAGTCCGACCGACCAGCCGCTGGTCGTCGTGGCCAACGAGGTGTCCGGCACCACGACGGTGTTCGCGGTCGACTAGCGGCGGCGCTGCCGCCAGCCGCCGCTGCGTCGACCTAATGGACGTCCGCGGACGCGGTCACGGCGGACGACGGTGCGCGGGTCGACCGTCAGGCCGGTTCCGCGCGCCTTGAGGTCGGCCTCCTTGCGGGTCCACGCCCGGGCTCGTTCTGTGGGCGTGCCGTCCCGCTCGGGCGGTGCGAGCGCCACCTCGGCGAAGCCGTCGAAGGCCGTGCCGCTGACCTGCTCGATGTCGACCCCGACGGGTCCGGCGGCGCTGACGGCAACGGCAGCCACGCCACCGGCCTACGACTTGCTGGTGTGCAGGGACGGGTGCTGCAGGACCGGCTTGCCGTGTGATCGGTCGCCGCAGCGGAGGCAGTCGCGGACGAAGAACAGCTCCGGCCGGCTCAGAGCCACCGGCGCAGTGACGGCTTCGCGGCCGCGCGCCACGCGGAGCGCCACGCAGCGCGACGGGCCTCGCCGCGCACCTCCTCCATCGCGTGCAGCCTGCCGAAGGTGAAGCCGTTCTGCCCGGAGCGGCTCGAGGCCGCGCCCAGCTCGCGCAGGGCTTCTCGGCTCACGACGCTGTCCTGGTGGTCGCCGAGCACCTCCTGCAGCTCGGTGGCCGCGCGCGCCAGCCGCTTCGCCGGCCGGCCGAGCACGGGCTGGACGGCCTCGCAGGCGTAGCGCAGCTGCTTGGCCAGCTTGCGGACCTCGTGCAGGGCCTCGTCTGGGGCGCCGTCCGCCTCTGCCGCGCGGACCGCGTGCCGCAGCGTGCGGTCGGCGCGGGCGACCAGCGGGGGCAGCACGTCCCGGGCTCGGCCCTGCGCCTCCGGCTGCCAGGGCGGGTCGTCCACGACGGCGTCCAGGGCGTCGAGCAGGTCGAGGTAGCGGTCGCCGTCCAGCTCGTCGTGCACGGCGGCCAAGCCGCGACGGTAGCGGTCGCCCAGCAGGTCGTCCGCGCGGCTCCGGGCAGGTCCGAGGACGAGCTCGGTCGCCTCCTGGTCGAACAGGCCGAGCAGCCGCTCCCGCAGCACCTCGGCGTCCCGGGCCTCGCCGAGGACACCGGCCAGCCAGCGCAGCTCGTCCCGGAGAGGGTCGGTGACCTCCCGGTCGAGCAGCGGACGAAAGGTGCGAAAAGCACTGCGCAGACGGCGGGTTGCGACCCGCATCTTGTGCACCGCGTCCGGCTGGTCGCGTCGCACGTCCGGGTCCCGCGACACCAGCTCGTGCACGTGCTCGGCGAGATGCGCTCGTACGCCCTCGGCTGCGGTCGATCGCTTGTCCACGTCGGCAGGACGGGTCGCGGGGGCTCGTCCGGACAGGACCCGTCCCACCTTGGAGCTGGAGGTCGACGGCACCGCACCGGCCTCCAGCAGGCGCTGCTCGACCGCGTCGAGCAGCCAGGAGTCCCCCGCGACCAGCTCGGCCTCCCACTCCCGCCACTGGACGGTCTCGCCCTGCACGGACACGCCGGTGACGAGGTCGTCGACCAGCTCGAGCAGGATCCGCCCGGAGGCGTCCTGGAGCGGGTACACCGTGCGGGTGGTGCGAAGGTCGGCGACAGGAGCCAGGGGTGCGCGCCGCACGACCGACCGCACCAGCTGCATCAGCTTCGCCGGGACCGCTGCGGGCGGCGGCTTGGCGGTGCTGTGCACCTCGCGACGACCGACCCGGGCTGGGAGCTTGAGGTGCCAGCCGGCGTCCGAGCCGCCGGTGCGGTGGCGCAGCGTGATGCGGGCCGCCCGCAGCCGCAGGTCCTCGGTGTCGAAGTAGGTCGCGACGAGCGACTGCTCGTGCGGCGTGCCCACGACCGCTCCCGGGACGACACCGGCCAGGTCCGGCACGGCGTGCTCTGCGTCGACGTCGTACTTGCGCTCCACCTCGAGGTGCTCGGTCGTCATGAGTCGTTCTACCGCAGGGGAACCCGTGTGCCACCGCGCGGCGGCAGTGTTCACCTGCGCGCGGAAGGCTCGGACCGGTCCACAGGCTTGGCCGGAGGTGAGCAGCAGATGAACAGCTCCCGTTCCTGGCAGGTCAACGGACCTGGTCGGTCCGGCTCGCTCCCCGTCCCAGGCGCGGCCCCAGTAGTGGTCCATGGGTCGGTGCAGTCCCGTCCCCGCCATGCCCCGGCCGGGCGTCGACCGGTCCGCCGGCGACAATCCCGACGTGGCCGGCTGCTCCGACAGCTGCTCCGTCTGGTCCCGCACCGCGGCTGAGGGCGGACCGTGAGGGAGCTCGGCCGGTGCGCCCAGCTCGGCACGGGACGTGAGAACCTGGTCAATCATGATCGTGAGAAGGGCTGCTGACTAGGCCGTTCGGAGTACTCGGTCTGTTCACCTGCTGGCCCACTCGGGGTAGCGGAGGGGTGCCGCCGGGCGACCTAGCGTCCCCGGGAGCTCACCGCCCGCCCCCCTGTCGGGGGCGGGCTTCCGCCTGCCGTTGAAGGAAGTCCCATGCCCTTGCGCCGCCCTGTCGGCCTCGTCGCGCTCACCGCGATGGTCGCCCCCCTGCTCGCCCTCGCCGGTCCGGCGTCCGCGTTCTCCGAACCGGACGCACCCGTCTTCATCAACGAGATCCACTACGACACCGCCGGCACCGACACCGGTGAGTTCATCGAGGTGGCGGGCCCGGCCGGGACCGACCTGACCGGCTGGTCGGTGGTCCTCTACAACGGCAACGGTGGAGCGGTTTACGACACCGACGCCCTGTCCGTCACGCTGGCGGACGCGGGCAGCGGCTACGGCTTCCAGTCGCTGACCTATCCCAGCAACGGCCTCCAGAACGGCGCACCGGACGGCGTGGCGCTGGTCGACGCAGGCGGGTCCGTGGTGCAGTTCCTGGCCTACGAGGGCAGCTTCACGGCTGTCGGCGGGCCGGCTGGCGGCCGGACGAGCACCGACATCGGTGTCGCCGAGACCGGTACAGAGTCGGTCGGTCAGTCGATCCAGCTCAGCGGCGCGGGCGACACCTACGGCGACTTCAGCTGGCAGGCCCCGGCCGTCCAGACCCCCGGCGCGAGCAACACCGGTCAGACGTTCCAGGCGCCCGCTCCTGACCCGGTCGAGGACAAGGGTCCTCAGGGGAACGCGAACGGCAGCGGCAACGGCAAGGGCGGCGACGGCACGGGCAAGAACGCAGCCGGCGAGCCCGTCATCAGCTGTGCGGAGTCGTTGGACACCGGGTTCGGGACGGCTGCCACTTCGCCCGTCTCGGCAGTCGATCCGGACAGCCGGATCGCTGAGCTGGCGATCACTTCCCCGCCTGTCGTGGGCATCACTGTCGAGGGCGTCACGGCGCCCAAGCGCAAGGGGGAGCCGGCCACCGGCACGCTGACCGTTTCAGCCGACGTTCCCGGCGGCACGTACACGGTCGAGATCACGGCAACGAGCCGGTCCGGTGGGCCGGCGCAGAGAGCGGTCTGCGCCGTCCTGGTCACGGTTACCA
>JAJAYV010000159.1 GCA_026786045.1 Frankiaceae bacterium
CCGGGGCAGGCAAGTCGTCAGACGCAGCGCGCAGCGGATGACCTGGCCGGCGGCCCGGTCGGTGACCTTGCGGGCCAGCGCGACCTCCCGCCGGAAGGAGGTCCACGGCGTCGCGCCGACCTCGTCGAACGCGCACCTCGGAACCCGGGCGGTCAGCCGGGCGATCACCCGCAGATCAGCGGCATACATCCGCGAGGCCGCCGCCGTCCCACCGGCCAACAGCTCCAACTCGGCCTGGAAGTCCTCCGCCAGCCACGGGCAGGACTCCTCCAACGCATGGAGATCTGCGGCGGAAGCCATAGATCCATAGTATCGAACACACGTTCGAGCGTAAGAGTAAGACGTGCTTGTGGACAGTCCTTCCACCTCCGCGCCGACAGCTCCTGACGGGCGGCTGCACCTGCCGCCGCGGGGCCCACGACGTCGCCAAGTCTCGTACTGATCGTCGTGCTCGAGGCTCGGCGCGCTCGGGCCTGCCCGGCGCACGATGATGCACGCCGCGGACGGGGCGCGGCATGCTGGCGGCCGCTGTGGGCCTCACTTCCCCCGTCGCATCGAACGCAGTTCCGGCCGCTCGCGCACGGCCGCGGGCCCAACGAACGGGTGCTAGTACGCCGCAGGGCTCGGCTTGCCGTTGATGGCGGCGGTGCCGTCGTGCACCTCAAGGGCGACCTCGGCCAGACGGGCGGAGTACTCACGGCCGTGGTGGGCGCAGAAGAGCAGGTCGCCGTTGGCGAGGACTGCGCGGTAGAAGGCCTGGGCGCCGCAGCGGTCGCAGCGGTCGGCGGTGCTCAGGTCAGCGGGGGCGAGCAGCGTCTGGGTCATGGTCGGTGTCCTCCCGTAGGTGACCGTTGGCTACCCCTCGGCAGTTCAGCCACTCTGCATGAGCCGGATCGTCGTCAGAACGTGCCGCGGCGGCCCGACAGCGCCCGTGGGCTGGTGCTACGCGCTCAGCCCGTCGAGCACCGCGCGGGTGCCGGACAGGCCCAGGCGCGACGCCCCTGCCGCCAGCATCGCCAGCGCCGTCGCCGTGTCGCGGATGCCGCCGCTGGCCTTCACGCCGAGCCGGTCGCCGACGGTCTCACGCATCAGCCGTACGGCGTGCTCGCTGGCCCCGCCGGTCGGGTGGAAGCCGGTGGAGGTCTTGACGTACTGCGCCCCGCCGGCCTCGCTGCGCCGGCACGCCTCGACGACCTGCTCGTCGGTCAGCGCGGCCGTCTCGAGGATCACCTTGAGCAGCACGGCGCCGCAGGCAGCCTTGACCGCGGCGACGTCGGCCTCGACCGCGTCCCAGTCGCCGGCCATGACGCTGCCGAGCGCCACGACCATGTCGACCTCGGCCGCGCCGTCGCGGACCGCGCGCTGCGCCTCGAGCGCCTTGGCCTGGCTCACGTGGGCGCCGGACGGGAAGCCGACGACCGTGCAGACCGCCAGTCCGCTGGCCACCTGCACCGGCAGCCGGTTCGGCGAGACGCAGATCGAGAAGGCGCCGAGCTCGGCCGCCTCGGCGGCCAGCGCCGCCACCTGGGCGTCGGTCGCCTCCGGCTTGAGCAGGGTGTGGTCGACGGTGCGGGCGAGCGTCTCGCGGGTCCAGGTCACCCGATCACGCTAGTCGCTGCCCTCCACGACGACGTGACGGTCCGCGCGTCCGTCGTGCCCGGTGCTGGTCATCCCACCCGGGGCCTTCCAACGCTGGACGGCGACGCAGACGGGTAGGGCTGATCCCATGACCGCTCCCGTCGACCTCGCGCCGCGCACCGACGCCGAGCTCGTCGACACGCCCGTGCGCGAGCTGGCCCGACGCCCGGACGAGGAGCGCGACCGGGGCGTAGAGCTGCTGGCCGCCCGGCTCGACCGGCCGTTCACTGTCCTCCGTCCTCGGGCTGCTTTTCCTGCTCGTCGTGCTCGGCCAGAGCGTCGCCTCCTCCCCCGGCGTCCCGGACCCGGTTCCTCCGGCGGAACTGGTGGCAGGTGGTCTTCCTGGTCCTGCCGGCGCTGCGCTTTCTGCGCGGGCTGGCCCTGCTGCGCGTCGTGCGCGCCGGTCGGGTCCTGCGGGTGGTCCGGGCGGGCGGCGTCATCAGCTCGGCGGTGCGCTCCTCGCGCAGCGCCGGCCGCATCCTCACCAGCCGGCCGGGCTGGGTGGCCGCGCTCAGCGCGATCGTGGTGCTGGCCGCGGGCCAGCTGCTGTTCACCCTCGACCTCTACGACTCCTACGGCGACGCGCTGCACGCGGCCGCACTGGCGACCGTGGCGGGCGAGCCGCTCGGGCTCGAGCAGGGGACGGCCAAGGTGCTGGAGGTGCGCTCCTCGTCGTCTGGTCGGTCGGCGTCTTCGCCGCCCTGGCCGGCACGCTCGGTGCCTACTTCCTTCAGGGCGACCGGCCCGCGACGCACCCAGCCGTCGAGGGCAGCCCAGCGCCAGCCGTCCGCCCCGACCTACGCCGCGACGGCGTCCTCGCGGGCGGCGCGGGAGGCGCCGCGGCCCTGGACGAGCAGCCCGACGAGGACCAGCCCGGCGCCGAGCCCGCCGACCGCGGCCAGCCGCTCGTCCAGGACGACGACGCCCAACGCGGTGGCCACCACCGGCTCGGCGAGCACGAGCGTCGTCACCGGCCCCGCCGGCAGCACCGCCAACCCGCGGACGAACAGCAGGTAGGCCAGGGTCGTCGTGACCAGACCGAGGTAGGCGGCCAGCGCCAGGCCCTCCCCCGTGGCGAGCCAGCCCAGCGGCTGGGCGAGCAGGACGGGGACCGACAGCAGCCCGCCCAGCCCGAAGGCCGCCGCCATCACCACCGCAGGCCCGTGCCCGTCGTCGAGCTGCCGCTTGGCAAGGACGGTGTACGCGGCGTAGGCCAGCCCCGCGCCGAGGGCCAGCAGCACGCCGAGCAGGTCCGCCCCGCCCGAGGCGCCGCCACCGAGGACCAGCAGCGCGAGCCCGGCGACGCACAGGCCGGTGGCAGCGAGCCAGGTGCGGCCCGGCCGCTCACGGAGCAGCCAGACCGCCAGCAGACCGGTCAGCACGGGGCCGCTACCAATCGCGACCAGCGTGCCCACCGCCACGCCCGCCCGCTCGACGCCGGCGAAGAAGCAGACCTGGTAGAGCCCGGTGCAGACCCCGGCCAGCAGCCCGGTAGGGGTGCGCCAGAGCGCGAGGACCTCCGACCACCGGCCGCCCACGAGCGGGAGCAGCGCCAGCAGGGCGAGGCCGCCGACGAGCAGTCGTACGGCACCCACACCCAAGGGCGTCGTCGCGGACGGGCCGAGCGCCTGGGCGGTCCCCGTCGTCCCGAACAGCGCGGCGGCGAGAAGCACAGCGCCGACGGGGATCCCCACGGGCGGCGACGCTAGCGCCGACGCCGTCGCTCCCGTCGTCAGCCCAGGCCGAGCCGGGCAGCGACGACGGCGGCGAGCGCGTCCATCGCACCGGCCGCCGGGTCGACCAGCTCGAGGTAGGCCTTGAGCTTGGGCTCGGTGCCGCTGGGCCGGACCACCACCCGGCCGTCTTCAAGCCGATGCACCAGCACGTCGTCGGCCGGCTGCTCCACCGCAACGACGCGGAAGTCGCCGTACGCCGCCGGCGGGTCCGCACGCACGTCGTCGACCGCAGCGGCGATGAGCGACAGGTCTTCGACGCGGTAGGACAGCTGGCGCGTCTCGTGCCGGCCGTGCCGCGCCTCCAGCTCGGCGAGCCGGTCCAGCAGCGTGCGACCGCGGGCCTTCTCGATCGCCGCCATCTCGGCGACGAGCAACGCCGCGGACATGCCGTCCTTGTCGCGGACGACGGTCGGCGCGACGGCCACGCCCAGCGCCTCCTCATAGGCGTAGACGAGGTCGTCGCCGGCGCGGGCCAGGTGCTTGAAGCCGGTCAGCGTCTCGGTGAACGGCACGTCGTACGCCGCGGCGACCCGGGCCAGCATCGAGGAGCTGACGACGGTCGTCGCGAGCCGGCCGCGTACGCCCTGGGACAGCAGGTGGTCAGCCAGCAGGACGCCGGTCTCGTCACCGCGCAGCGCGCGATCACCGACGGCCACGGCGATCCGGTCGGCGTCGGGGTCGGAGGCAATCGCGACGTCGGCGTCGACCGACAGCGCGAGCAGCAGGTCGAGCGCCCCCGGCTCCTCCGGGTTCGGGAAGGCGACGGTCGGGAAGTCGGGGTCGGGCGCGGCCTGCTCGGCGACGACCGCGGGCGCGGCGAAGCCGGCCTGCTCGAAGGCGGCCAGCAGCGTCTCGAGCCCGACGCCGTGCAGCGGGGTGTAGGCCACCCGGACGTCGCGCGCGCCCGAGCGCGGCAGCGTGCAGATCTCGGCGAGGTAGTCCTGCCAGACGTCCTCGCCGAGCACCTCGGCCCCGCCGAGCGGCAGGTCGAGCACGCGGTCGACGGCGGCGATGCGGGCCTCGACCTCGGCGTCGACCGGCGACGGCAGCTGGGCCCCGTCGGCGAGGTAGACCTTCATCCCGTTGTCAGCCGGCGGGTTGTGCGAGGCGGTGACCATGACGCCGGCGTCGCACGCCAGGTGCAGCACGGCGTAGGCGAGCACCGGGGTCGGCAGGTCGCGCGGCAGCAGCAGCGCGCGCAGGCCGGCCCCGGCCAGCACCGCACCGACGTCGGCCTGGAAGTCGACCGAGCCGTGCCGGGCGTCGCGCCCCACGACGACGGTCGCGCCGGCGCCGAGGTGGGCGGCCAGTCCGGCGGCGGTGCGGCGCACGAC
>JAJAYV010000160.1 GCA_026786045.1 Frankiaceae bacterium
GGACCGGCTCGGCGCCGGCCCCCGCTCCGGCGAGAGCTCCAGCAGCAGCTCCGGCGGGCGCGCGGACCAGGTCCACGCCGCCGGTCCCAAGCAGGCAGACCGCAGCGGTGACGAGCAGCAGGCGGCGCAGCGCCTCCACCGACCGGAGCGTCACGAGCGGGCCGTCACGAGCTGGCCGCGACGAGCGGCTCGAGCACGCACTCCGGGTGGTCCCGCAGCACGCGCTGGAGCCGCCAGTTGCCCGCGAACAGCGCGAGCAGCGCCCCGTCGCTGGAGCGCTCGAGCACCTCGACGCCGCTCTCGCGGTCGAGCACCTTGGCCCACTCGCGGTCGGTGAGCCGGGCCATCGTGTACTCGAGCCGGTCGAGCCGGACCGGTGCGGAGAACTCCCCGGCCATCCGGTGCTCGGCGACCTCGAACTGCATCGGGCCGACCGCGGCGAGCACCGGCGCCTGGTCGCCGCGCAGGTCGCTGCGCAGCACCTGCACGGTGCCCTCCTGCTCGAGCTGCTCGATGCCGCGGCGGAACTGCTTGTAGCGGCCGGAGTCGACGGCGCGGGCCACCGCGAAGTGCTCGGGCGCGAAGCTCGGGATCGGTGGGAAGGTGACCGGCTCGTCGACGTAGAGGCTGTCGCCCACGCGCAGCGCGGAGGCGTTGACCAGGCCGACGACGTCACCCGGGTAGGCGAGGTCGACGGTCTCGCGCTCCCGCCCGAAGACCTGCTGCGCGTACTTGGTCGCGAACGGCTTTCCGGTCGCGGCGTGGGTGACGACCGTGCCGCGCTCGAAGACGCCGGAGCAGACCCGGACGTAGGCCAGCCGGTCGCGATGGGCGCTGTCCATACCGGCCTGGATCTTGAAGACGAACGCGCTGAACGGCGTGTCCAGCGGTCGCGGGGCGCCGGTGACGTCCGGGCGCGGCCCGGGCGGGGGCGCGAGCGCGAGCAGCACGTCGAGCAGCTGGTGCACGCCGAAGTTCAGGACGGCCGAGCCGAACAGCACCGGGGTGGTCACGCCGTCGAGGAAGGTGGACTGCTCGTGCACCTGTCCCATCGCGGTGAGCAGCTCGCTCTCCTCGACCGCGGTCTGCCAGTAGTGCGGCTCCTGCGCGAGCGCCGCCGCGGCGGGCAGCCGCTCCTCGGGGGCGATGGTGGCGCCGCCGGCGGTGCGGGTGAAGCGGATGAAGTCCCCGGTCGCGCGATCGAGCACGCCCTTGAAGTCGCCGGCGATGCCGACCGGCCAGGTGAGCGGCGTCGGCTCCAGGCCGGTCCGGTCGCGGATCTCGTCCATCAGCTGCAGCGCCTCGAGACCGGGCCGGTCCCACTTGTTGACCACGGTGATGATGGGGATGCCGCGGTGCTTGCAGACGTCGAACAGCTTCATCGTCTGCGGCTCGAGCCCCTTGGCCGCGTCGAGCAGCATCACCGCGCAGTCGACCGCGGCGAGCACCCGGTAGGTGTCCTCGGAGAAGTCTGCGTGGCCGGGCGTGTCGAGCAGGTTGATGACGCTGTCGCCGTACGGGAACTGCAGCGCGGCCGAGCTGATGGAGATGCCGCGGGCCTTCTCCATGTCCATCCAGTCCGACACGGTGCTCTTGCGGCCGGCCTTGCCGTGGATGGCGCCGGCCTCCTGGATGACCCGCGCGTGCAGGGCCAGGGCCTCGGTGAGCGTGGACTTGCCGGCGTCGGGGTGGCTGATGACCGCGAAGGTGCGACGGCGGGCGGCCTCGTCGGTCGCGAGGGCCGGCGCGGCACCGGCGGCGTCGACGGAGCGGTCCGCGACGGTCATAGCGGGGAGTCTAGGCGAGCGAGCCCCGAGGAAGATCGTCCGAGCACGCGTAGCCGCCCGGCGACGGGGCAGACGTGCTCCACACGCGCTCACGCGCTCGACGAAGGAGAACAGCATGTACATCGGCGGAGGCGTCGTCGCCCTGATCATCATCGTCCTGCTGCTCATCCTGATCTTCTAGAGCAGCCTCGCACCGCGACCGTCCGGCCTCCCCCGAGGCTGGGCGGTCGCGCGCGCCTGTCCGGCCTTCCGTACTGTCCCGACATGACCGACTACGCCTACGAGGGCTTCGACAAGCACATCGGGCTCGAGATCCTGTCCGCCACAGAGGACGAGGTCGTCGCGACCTTCGAGGTCCGGCCCGAGCTGCTCCAGCCGTACGGGCTGCTGCACGGCGGTGTCCTGTGCTCGGTGGTGGAGACCGTCGGCAGCGTGGCGGGCGCCGTGTGGTTCGGCGACCGCGGCCACGTCGTCGGCACGAGCAACCACACCAACTTCCTGCGCGCGGTGCGCGAGGGGCGGCTGACGGCCCGGGCCACGCCCATCCACCGCGGCCGCACCCAGCAGCTGTGGTCCATCGACGTCAAGGACGACCAGGACCGCCTCGTCGCGCGCGGCGAGCTGCGGGTTGCAAACCTGGCGAAGGAGTAGCAACCGGGTGATCGGGCACCTCCCGTGGACGTGGACGACATGAGCAGCATCAGCGCCGGGACGGATCCCCGCCCAGGAGCCGTGCTGCGGCTGCCCCCGACCGCCCGCAGCGCGGGCGAGGCCCGCCGCTTCCTTCGCGCGCTGCTCGAGCAGGCCGGCCGGGCCGGTTGGGTCGACGGCGCCGAGCTGGCGCTGTCGGAGGTCGTCACCAACGGCGTGCTGCACGCGCACACCGATCTCGTCGTCCGCGTCCACCTGAGCGACCACGAGGTCGAGGTAGAGGTGCAGGACGCCAACCCGGTCCTGCCCGTGCAGCGCGGCTCCGCCGACGTCGAAGCCACGACCGGGCGCGGGCTGGACCTCGTCGCCGCCCTGACCCGCGACTGCGGTGTGCGCGCCGAGCCCGGCGGCAAGGTGGTGTGGTTCACCGTCGGCGACAGCCCCGCCGCCGACCTCGACGAGCACGACCTGCTCGCGGCGTGGGACATCGACGGCTGGGACGCCGATCCGACCCCCGAGACGATCACCGAGATGAGCACCGAGGTGGTGCTCCGCGGGTTGCCGCCCACGCTGTGGCTGGCCGTGCGCGAGCACCACCAGGCGCTGTTGCGCGAGCTGGTGCTCTACCTTGCCGAGCACGGCCCCGGCGCCGCCTCCGCGCCCGACCTGCCCGCGGCCGACGAGGCCCGCGCCCTGGTCTGGACCGCACTCACCGCGGTCGTCGACCGCGCCCGCGAGCAGGGCACCGCCCGCAGCCCGCTGCCGCCCGGCCACCCCGCCTCACTTCCCGAGGTGCCGGAGACCGTCGACCTGGTGCTCCACGTCCCGCAGAGGCTCGGCGCGGCGTTCGGCGCGCTGCAGGACGCCCTCGACCTCGGCGAGCGGTTGGCCCTCTTGGACCTGCTGCTCGTGCGCCCCGGCCTGCCCGAGGTGGTGGCGGTGCGCGCCTGGGCCTGCGAGCAGGTCGTCGCGCAGCTCGCCGGAGTCCCCGCGGCGCCGTGGGCCGGGGCCGACCAGGAACACTTCACCGACCTGGTGCACGACCGGGCCGACCCCGAGCTCCCCCAGTGGGACGCCTCGGTCGTTATCGGGTCCGACCGCGGCGTCGTCGCCGCCGACGACGCCAACCGGATCATCGCGATCAGCGAGCCGCTGGCCCGCACCACCGGCTGGGACCCCGCCGACCTGGTCGGCCGGCGCGTGGTGGCACTCATCCCGCCGGCGCTGCGCGAGGCGCACGTCGCCGGCTTCACCCGCCACCTGTCGACCGGTCAGGCGCACGTGCTCGGCGTCGCGCTCGAGCTGCCGGTGCTGTGCCGCGACGGCAGCGAGGTGCTCTGCCACTTCCTCGTCGAGCGGGCCGACGTCAGCAACGGTCGGCCGGTCTACCTGGCCTGGATCAGCCCGATCGAGGGCTGAGCCGGGCCCGGCCGAGCACCACGACGAGGGTGCCGACGGCCGCCGCGCCCAGGGCCAGCAGGAACGCCTCCCGTGCCCCCGCCCCATCGGCGACCGCGCCCGAGCCGGCGAAGCCGAGGGCAACGCCCGTCGCCAGGCCGGAGTTCAGCCAGCTGAACCCCTCCGTGCGCGCGGACGGCGGTACCAGCTCGTCGACGAAGGCGAAGGCCGCGATGAGCGTCGGGCTGATCGCGATGCCGGCGAGCAGTGCGGCCGGCGCCATCAGCGGCACCGACGGCGCGAGCAGCAGCGGCACCAGGCCCAGTGCGAGCCCGGCCAGCGACAGGGCGTAGCGCCGGGGCAGCGGCGAGGTCCAGTGCAGCGCGCCGTACGCCAGGCCGGCGAGCGCGCTGCCGAGGGCGACGAGCGCGAGCAGCACACCGGCGCCGGAGGTGCTGCCACGCTCCTCGCTGAAGGCGATCATCGAGACCTCGACGGTCCCGAACAGCGTCCCGACGCAGACCAGTGAGGTGACGAGCAGCAGCATCCCGCGCTCCTGCAGGGCCGAGCGGGCGCGCCCGCCGGTGGCGACCGGCAGCACCGGCGGCTCGCTGGCCCGCTGCGAGACCAGCCAGAGCGTCCCGGTCGTGCTGAGCACGAGCGCCAGCCCGAGCCCCACGGCCGGGTCGACGATCGCGCCGAGGACCACGAGCAGCGGCCCGAGGACGAAGACGACCTCGTCCACGACCGCTTCCCAGGCGTAGGCCCGTTGCACCTCCGGTGCGCGCCCGGCGGCCGTGAGCACCGCGCTCCAGCGGCCGCGCACGCACGACCCGAGCTGCGACGGCGCCAGGCTGGTCAGCGCCGCGGCGGGCAGCAGCGTCCACGCC
>JAJAYV010000161.1 GCA_026786045.1 Frankiaceae bacterium
GAGGGGTCTGGCATGACCACCGCGACGGGGCTCTCGCAGCTCGACCTGCTCGAGGCCGAGGGCGTGCACGTGATGCGCGAGGTGGCCGCGGAGTTCGAGCGCCCGGCACTGCTGTTCAGCGGCGGCAAGGACTCGATCGTCATGCTGCACCTGGCCCAGAAGGCGTTCTGGCCGGCGCGCATCCCGTTCCCGCTCGTGCACGTCGACACCGGCCACAACTTCGAGGAGGTGCTCGCCTTCCGCGACCGCCGGGTCGAGGAGCTCGGCGCGCGGCTGATCGTCGCGCAGGTGCAGGACGACATCGACGCCGGCCGGGTCCGCGAGGTGCCGGGCGGTCTGCGCAACCCGCTGCAAACGACGACGCTGCTGCGCGCGATCCAGGAGGGTCGCTACGACGCGGTCTTCGGCGGCGCCCGGCGCGACGAGGAGAAGGCCCGCGCCAAGGAGCGCTTCTTCTCCGTCCGCGACACCTTCGGCCAGTGGGACCCCAAGAACCAGCGGCCCGAGCTGTGGAACCTCTACAACGGCCGGCACGCGCCGGGGGAGCACATCCGCGTCTTCCCGCTCAGCAACTGGACCGAGCTCGACATCTGGCAGTACATCGCCCGCGAGCGCATCGAGGTCCCGTCGATCTACTACGCGCACGAGCGCGAGGTCTTCGAGCGCGACGGCATGCTGCTCGGCGTCACGCCGCACTCGCTGCCCCGCGACGGCGAGGCGGTGAGCACCCGCGTCGTGCGCTATCGCACCGTCGGCGACGCCTCCTGCACCGGCGCGGTGAGCTCGCCGGCGCGCACGCCCGAGGAGGTCGTCGAGGAGGTCTCGGTCACCCGGCTCACGGAGCGGGGCGCCACCCGCGCCGACGACCGCGCCAGCGAGGCCGCCATGGAGGACCGCAAGAAGGAGGGGTACTTCTAATGGCCCACGACCTCCTGCGCTTTGCCACGGCCGGTTCCGTCGACGACGGCAAGTCGACCCTCATCGGTCGGCTGCTCTACGACAGCAAGTCGGTCTTCCAGGACCAGCTGGAGTCGGTCGAGCGCACCAGCTCCGACCGCGGCGACGACTACACCAACCTCGCGCTGCTCACCGACGGCCTGCGGGCCGAGCGCGAGCAGGGCATCACCATCGACGTCGCCTACCGCTACTTCTCCACGCCGGTGCGGTCGTTCATCGTCGCCGACACCCCGGGTCACGTGCAGTACACGCGCAACATGGTCACGGGGGCCTCGACCGCCGACCTGGCGCTGGTGCTCGTCGACGCGCGCAAGGGCGTCATCGAGCAGACCCGCCGGCACGCCGCCCTGTCCGGGCTGCTGGGCGTGCCCCACGTCGTGCTCGCGGTGAACAAGATGGACCTCGTCGACTTCGACGAGGCGGTCTACGACGCGATCGTCAAGGCGTTCGCCGACGTCGCCCGCTCGGTGGGGCTGGCCGACGTGACGGCCATCCCGATGGCCGCCCTGCAGGGCGACAACGTGGTCCACCGGAGCGACGCGATGCCTTGGTACGACGGGCCCGCGCTGCTCGAGCACCTGGAGCAGGTCAGCGTCGCGCGCGACCACGGCGAGGCCCGCCCGGCGCGCTTCCCGGTGCAGTACGTCATCCGCCCGATGTCGACCGAGCGGCCCGACTACCGCGGCTACGCCGGGACTGTCGCGAGCGGCACGCTGCGCGTCGGCGACGAGGTCGTCGTGCTGCCCTCGGGTCGCACGACCACGGTCGCCGGGATCGACACCGCGGACGGCGAGCTGGAGCACGCGGTGGCGCGGCAGGCCGTGACCGTCCGGCTGGCCGACGAGCTCGATGTCAGCCGCGGCGATGCGATCTGCTCGGCCGCCGAGCCGCCGCAGGTCGTCTCGACGCTGGAGGCGACAGTGTGCTGGATGGCCGATGCGCCGCTGCGCGCCGGCGCGAGGGTGCTCGTCAAGCACACCACCCGCACCGTCAAGGCGATGGTCACCGGACTGCACGACCGGCTCGACGTCACCACCCTGGAGCGCGAGCCGGTTGACGCGCTCGGCCTGAACGACCTGGGCCGCGTGTCGCTGCGCACGGCCTCGCCACTCGCCGTCGACGCGTACGCGGACGACCGCACGACGGGGGCGTTCTTGGTGGTCGACGAGGTGACGGGCGCAACGCTCGGCGCGGGGATGGTCGCCAGGTCCTGAGCGCGTCGAGCAGTGGTGCGCCGCGCTCAGGTGCAGGTCGCCTCGGTGGGTGCGCAGGTGGTGCGGACGAACGGCTGGGTCGCGAGGTAGGCCTGCAGGAACGCCTCGTTCGCGATGCCCTTGATGACGACGTCGTTGGCGCTGACAACCTCGAGGTCCAGCTCGTCGCCCTCCACGTCCCAGCGGAGGACGTCCGTGCCCTCGTCGGGGTTGAAGGTGCCGTCCTCACTGAGCCGCAGCAGGTCGTCCTCGACCTGGGCCTCCCCCTGCCAGCCGACGTACCACGTCTCGTCGGGCGCCTGGTAGGCAAAGGCGAACGTGGACCCCTGCACGGTCAGCACCTGCTTGACCCCGGCCTCGACCTCCTCGACGCGCAGGAACTGCTCGGCCTGGGCGCCGAAGCCGGTCCTGATCAGCGTCTCCCGGAGCTGGTCGGCCGTCAGGTCGAGGCGCCACGAGCCGTGGACCGGCGTGTCGGCGGGGGCGACCGACGAGGCCGCCGGGCTGGCTGGTTCCTCGGCGGCCTGGCTGGTGGTCTCGGAGCCTCCGCACGCCGTGAGGGCCAGCGCAGCGGTGGCGGCGAGTAGGCACCGGGCCGTCGGTGAGGACATGGGTCGCTCCTGTTCGTGTGGGGGCTCAGGGCCAGGAAGGGGTCAAGGCAGTCAGGCAGCCGGTGTCCAGCGCCTGCGTCGGGTTGTCGAGGAAGCGCAGTCGCAGTCCCAGCAGGCAGTCGGTGCGGGGCATGACGTTGTGGCCGCCGGCCGGGTCCACGACGACGGTGAGGCGCTCGAGCCCGCCGAGACCGGACCGCAGCGCGTCGACGCGCACGGCGGGGTCGAAGGCGCCGACCATCGCGAGGACGGGGACGGCCGAACGCACCGGCTCCGCGACCGACGCCTCGGCCGGGCCCACGGGCCAGCTCTCGCACACGTCCCAGTACGGGCTGCGGGCGAACGCCGCTTCGAAGCCCACGCGGCCTTCGCCGGCTCGGGCGACGGCCGACGCCGCGAAGGGGGCGATGTCGCGGCACAGGACTGTGAGGTCGACGCCGGTGACTCCTCGGCCGTCCGGGGCGCAGCTCGCGGCGTAGCCGTCGCAGTAGGGGTCGTCACCGACGAGAGCGTCGGCGAGCCCGGCCAGCTCCTCGGTGCGGCCGGCCAGCACGGCGCTCAGCAACGACGGCACTCCCTCGGCCAGGTAGAGGCCGCCGACGCTGTCGCCCCGCAGCTGGTGCCGCACGATCTGCAGCAGTCGGGCGGCGTCGACCC
>JAJAYV010000162.1 GCA_026786045.1 Frankiaceae bacterium
CCTCGCCGGCGTACGCCCGCACGAGCGGGTGCGCCGCGGCCCCCAGCCCGGCCGCCAGCCCGGCCGCCCGACCGCCCCGCCGGGCGACGACCGCCGTCAGCGCGGCGACCCCGCCGACGGCGGCGAGCAGCGACAGCGAGCGCAGCGACAGCTCGCCCGGCTGCTGGCCGGTGAGCAGCAGCCAGAGGTGCGCGACGACGTAGTACGGCGCGTTGTAGGACGGCGGGACGTCGACGAGGTAGCTCGCGGTGCCCTGGCCGGACAGCACCGCCTCGACCAGCCGCGCGAGCGGCAAGGGGGCGACCTGCGCCGTGAAGAGCTCGTCGTACCAGAGGCTCGGGCGGCGCAGCAGCAGTGCGCTGCCGAGCAGGGCGAGCACGCCGGCCGGGGCGAGCAGCAGCGGGGACCACCCCGTGGCGCGGACCGGCTCGGGCCCGGCTGCCCGCTCCTGCACCGCCGTCGCCACGCCCTCCAGGCTAGGCGCCGCCATCGTCCCGACGGCCCGCGAGCCGTAGCCTGGAGACCGTGACCGAGCCCCAGCCCGCAGCGATCCCGCCCGACCCCGAGAGCAGCACCCGCACCTCCGCGGAGCCGCCGGCCGGCCTCGGCAAGGCGTTCCTCGTCTACACGGCGCTGCGCCTGCTCGTGCTGCTGGTCTCCTTCGTCGTGCTCCGCCTGGTTCTCGGACCGGACAACCCGCTGCTGGTCGTCGGCGGCGCGGTGCTGCTGTCCGCGCTGCTCAGCCTGGTGCTGCTGCGCCGCCAGCGCGACGCCTTCACCGCCGCGTCGATCGCCAAGGCCGACCGCCGCCGGGCCGAGCGGGCGGCCCGCCAGGCCCGCCTCGACGAGGGGCGCAGTCCCGAGGTCTGAGCCGGCAGGACATGGACCGCGGACGGGGAACGAGCGCGTCGTCCCGGCTACCGGCCCGACAGCGAGAAGTGCTGGTAGTCCTTGATCGAGGAGAAGTCGCCGCCCCAGCCCCAGCCGGCTGCGCGGAAGGCTCGGACGACCACGTCGTCGCGCAGCACCATCCCGGTCCGCACGTCGGCCCGATCGAGGTAGGCCCGCCCGGCCTCCGGCAGCACCGTCGTCCCGCGGAGGTACGGGTTCTGCACCGGGTTGACGTCCAGCGCGGTCCCGTACGCGTGCTCGGAGAAGCCGGTGCCGCCGGTGGTCGTGCGGCAGTTGTAGGCCGAGGTGTTGTTGGCGGCCATCGAGGCGTCGTCGTCCGCGTCGTACTGCTCCACGGTCACCATCCGCTCGACCGGGAAGCGCGCGGCGTGCAGCTGCCGGAACACCTCGACCACCGCGCCGGTCTGCGCGGCGCGCACGACCACCTCGCCGGTGCGCGGGCGACCGTCGAAGCCCCAGTGCGAGAGCCGGACCAGCCGCAGGTCGGTGACCGAGACGGGGCAGCCGGCGCGGTGCGAGGCGCCCAGTCGCTCGGCGGTCACCGGCGCGACGCTCCAGCGGAACTGGCCGCGCCCGGTGGACGGGAACGGCCCGGGGGGGGGCACGACGGGGGAGGTCTGCTCCAGCGTGGCGGCCGCTGGTCGCTCCGGCGCCCGCCTGTCCGTGCTGCCGCAGCCGGCCAGAAGTCCGGCGAGCAGGACGGCCGGCAGCACCACCGCCGTCGAGGTCCTGCGCATGCCGGTCATCGTGGCACGCACCCGGGCAGGACGGGCGCTCACGGCGGCCGAGACACGATCGTTGCCGGACGTTGCACGATCGCGACCCGCCGACCGCTCGAGACGCCCCGCGGCGTGATCTGCCCGGACTATGTTCCCGCCATCCATCGGCACTCGACCGGGTGACCGACTGCACTGCACGAGGTGGAGACGCGATGCGCAACCTTCGACGCCAGGGCGTTGTCGCCCTGGGTCTGGCCGGCCTCCTGGTCGGCACCGCCGCCTGTGGCGGCGACAGCGGAACCAACGACGACGGGGCCTCCGGCAGCGACGAGGGCGGCGGCGACACGCTCGTCTTCGGCGCCTCGGCCGACCCGGTGAGCCTGGACCCGGCCTACGTCAGCGACGGCGAGTCCCTGCGCGCGGCCCGGCAGATCTACGAGACGCTCGTGACGACCGAGGCCGGTGGCACCGACATCGTCGAAGGCCTGGCCACCAAGTGGGAGGCCGACGAGGCCGGCACCGCCTGGACCTTCACGCTGCGCGACGGGGTGACCTTCCACGACGGCACCGAGTTCGACGCCGAGGCGGTCTGCTTCAACTTCGACCGCTGGTACAACTTCGAGGGCGTCCAGCAGAGCCCGTCGGTGTCCTACTACTGGCAGACCGTGTTCACGGGCTTCGCCAACAACGAGGACCCGGAGCAGGGCGAGAGCCTCTACGCCTCCTGCGAGGCGACCGACGCCACCACGGCGGTCATCAACCTGACCGGCCCGTCGGCGTCCTTCCTGCCCGGCCTGGCGCTCGCGGCGTTCTCCATCGCCAGCCCCACCGCGCTCGAGGAGTTCGGGGCCGACGAGGTCACCGGCACCGGCGAGGAGCCCCGCTTCGACGGCGCCTACGGCCTCGAGGAGGCCGTCGGCACCGGCCCGTACACGCTCGAGTCCTTCGAGCCCGGCAACCGCCTGGTCATGACGGCCTACGAGGACTACTGGGGCGACGCGCCCGCCATCGAGACGATCATCTTCCGTCCGATCGCGGACGGCCCGGCCCGCCGCCAGGCGCTGGAGGCCGGCGAGATCCAGGGCTACGACCTGGTGGACCCGGCCGACTACGAGGCCCTCGAGGGCGCCGGTTACCAGCTGCTGTCCCGCCCGGCGTTCAACGTCGGCTACGTCGGCATCAACACCGCCAAGCCGCCGCTGGACAACCCGCAGATCCGCCAGGCGATCGCGCACGCCCTCAACCGCGAGGCGCTCGTCCAGGCGCAGTACCCGGAGGGCTCGGAGGTGGCGACGCAGTTCATGCCGCCCGAGCTGTTCGGCCACGCCGACGACGTGACCGAGTACGAGTACGACGTCGAGAAGGCCAAGGCCCTGATCGCCGAGTCCGGCGTCGCGAACCCGACCATCGAGTTCTGGTACCCGACCGGCGTCAGCCGGCCGTACATGCCAAACCCGGAGGCGAACTTCCAGGCCTTCCAGGCCGACCTCGAGGCCGCCGGCTTCACGGTCACGCCGCAGTCGGCGCCGTGGAACCCGGACTACCTCGACGCGGTCAACACCGGTGCGGCGGGCCTGTACCTGCTCGGCTGGACCGGTGACTTCGGAGACCCGGACAACTTCATCGGGACGTTCTTCCGCACCGACCAGCCGTCCTGGGGCACGATCCCGCAGGAGATCCAGGACCAGCTCGAGGCCGGTCGCACCGAGACCGACGAGGCCGCACGGACCGCCCTCTACGAGGACGCCAACCGCGCGATCATGGAGCAGCTCCCGGGCGTGCCGTACGTCCACACCTCGCCGCGCCTGGTCTTCGCCGAGAACGTCGTGGGCTACGAGCCGAGCCCGGTGAGCATCGAGGACTTCGCCCGCGTCTCGTTCTCCGACTGATCTAGCGACTCGACGACAGAAGGGCCCGCCGTCTCGTGCTCAGGTTCGCCGCGCGGCGGGTCCTCCTGCTCGTCCCCATCCTGATCGGCCTGTCGATCCTGGTCTTCCTGTTCGTCCGAGCGCTGCCCGGCGGACCGGAGACCGCTCTCCTGGGGGAGAACGCCACCCCGGAGCGGGTCGCCCAGGTCCGTGAGCTGTACGGGCTGGACCGCCCGGTGTACGAGCAGTACGTCAGCTACGTGCAGTCCGTCCTGTCGCTGGACTTCGGCACCTCCATCACCACCCGCCAGCCGGTGGTGGAGGAGATCGCCCGGAGGTTCCCCGGCACGGTGGAGCTGACGGTGACGGCGATGATCATCGCTGTCGCCGTCGGCATCCCCCTCGGCTTCGTCGCCGCGCGGCGCTACGGCTCCTGGGTCGACAACCTCTCCACAGCAGGCTCGCTGCTGGGCATCGCCATCCCTGTGTTCGCCCTCGGCTACCTGCTCAAGTACTTCTTCGCCATCAAGCTCGGCTGGTTCCCCACGCAGGGGCGCGAGGGCAGCCTGATGTTCCGCAACGAGCACCCGACCGGCTTCTACGTCCTGGACGGGATCGTCACCGGCAACCCCGAGGCCGCGGTCGACGCGCTGCGCCACCTGATCCTGCCGGCGCTGGCGCTCGCGACCATCCCGCTGGCCTTCATCACCCGCATCACCCGCGCCTCCGTGCTGGAGGTGACCGGCGAGGACTACGTCCGCACCGCCGAGGCCAAGGGCATGACGCGCTCGGTCATCACCCGGCGGCACATCCTGCGCAACGCGATGCTGCCGATCGTCACCGTCGTCGGCCTGCAGACGGGCCTGCTGCTGTCGGGCGCGGTGCTCACCGAGACGGTCTTCGCGTTCGACGGCATCGGCCGCTTCCTGGCCCAGGCGGTCTTCGCCCGCGACTTCCCGGTCATCCAGGCGGGCATCCTGTTCCTGGCCGTCATCTTCGTCCTGGTCAACCTGCTGGTCGACCTGTCCTACGGCCTGCTCGACCCGAGGGTGAGGACCCGATGAGCCTGTCCGGGGCAGAGGCGCAGGAGACCGTGCTCACCCAGTCCGAGGAGGCGCGCGGCGGGCTCGTGCGCGACGCGTTCCGCCGGCTGCGCCGCAGCCCGCAGGCGATCGTCGGCGCGACGCTGGTCCTGTTGTTCGTCCTCGTGGCGGTCTTCGCGCCGTTGCTGGCGCCGTACAGCCCGACGGCCCAGGACCTGTCGCAGGTGCGGCCCGGGCAGTTCCCCGGCCCGTCGGCCGAGCACCTGCTCGGGCTGGACCAGCTCGGCCGCGACGAGCTCAGCCGGATCATCTACGGCGCCCGCTACTCGCTGATCATCGGCGTCGTGTCGGTGACGATCGGCGCGACCGTCGGCATGGCGCTGGGTCTGCTGGCCGGCGCTTTCGGCGGGTGGGTCGACGGCCTGGTCATGCGCGCCGCCGACATCATGCTGGCGGTGCCGAGCCTGCTGCTGGCCATCGGCATCGCCGCACTGCTCGGCCGCAGCATCACCTCGGTGATGATCGCCATCGGCGTGGTGAACATCCCGGTCTTCGCCCGGCTGCTGCGCGGCGCGATGCTGTCCCAACGCGAGAGCGACTACGCCCTGGCCAGCCGCTCGCTCGGGGTGACCAAGGGCCGGGTCGTGCTCAAGCACGTCTTCCCGAACTCCCTCGCGCCGGTCATCGTGCAGGCCACGCTGGCCCTGGCGACGGCCATCACCGAGGCGGCCGGCCTGGCCTTCCTCGGGCTCGGCTCACCCGACCCGAGCATCCCCGAGTGGGGCCGCATGCTGGCCGAGACCAACGCCTACCTGGCCAGCGAGCCGCTGCTGGCGCTGTGGCCCGGGCTCGCGATCGTCATCTCGGTGCTCGGCTTCTACCTGCTCGGCGAGGCGCTGCGCGAGGCGCTCGACCCGAAGCTGCGCCGATGAGGGGGCTGCGCCGATGACCGCCCCGGGGACCACCGTGGCCGACGCCGTCCCGGGCGCCGGCGCGGGGACGCCGCTGCTCGAGGTGCGCGACCTGCGGGTCACCTTCTCCAGCCGCGGCCGCCGCCCGGTGAAGGCCGTCGACGGCGTCAGCCTCGACGTGGCCGCCGGCTCGACCGTCGGCATCGTCGGCGAGTCCGGCAGCGGCAAGAGCGTCACCTCACTGGCCGCCCTCGGCCTGCTCGGCAAGCGAGGTGTCAGCATCAGCGGGTCGGTCCGCTTCGACGGCGAGGACCTGCTCGGCATGCCCGAGGCCGAGCTTCGGGCCCTGCGCGGCCGCGAGATCGCGATGGTCTTCCAGGACCCGATGAGCTCGCTCAACCCGGTGCTCAGCGTCGGCCGTCAGATCACCGAGATCCTCGAGCGGCACCGCGGGCTGAAGGGGCAGGACGCCCGCGACCGGGCCGCCGAGCTGCTCGTCTCGGTCGGCATCGGCGACGCCGTGCGCCGGCTCAAGAGCTACCCGCACCAGCTGTCCGGTGGCATGCGCCAGCGCGTGATGATCGCGATGGCGCTGGCCTGCGAGCCGCGACTGCTCATCGCCGACGAGCCCACCACCGCCCTCGACGTGACCATCTCCGCCCAGATCCTGGAGCTGCTCCGCGAGCTGGTCGTCGGCAGCCAGACCGCGCTGGTGCTCATCACCCACGACCTCGGCGTGGTGGCCGGGCTGTGCGACCAGGTGCACGTCATGTACTCCGGTCGCATCGTGGAGTCCGCGCCGCGCCGGCCGCTGTTCGCCGATCCCCAGCACCCGTACACGACCGGCCTGCTCGCCTCGGTCCCGCGGCTGGACCAGGCGCGCGGCGTCCCGCTGCTGCCGATCCCGGGCTCGCCGTCGGACACGCTGCCGTGGGCGGAGGGCTGCGCGTTCGCGCCCCGCTGCAGCCGCCAGGTGCCGGAGTGCCTGGGCGCCCCGCCCGCGCTGCTGCCTGCCCGCGGCGCCGCCGGAGGCCCGCACCTGGTCCGCTGCGTCAACCCGGTGCAGGACGGCTCATGAGCCTGCTGGAGGTCCGCGGGCTGAAGGTCCACTTCCCGATCAAGAAGGGGATCCTGCTCGAGCGCACCGTCGGCCATGTCCGCGCCGTCGACGGCGTCGACCTGTCCGTCGAGAAGGGCCGCACGCTCGGTGTCGTCGGCGAGTCCGGCTGCGGCAAGAGCACGCTCGGTCGCGCAATCCTGCAGCTGGAGCCGCTCACCGAGGGCTCGGTCGTCTTCGACGGCACCGACCTGTCCACCCTCAACGGCCGCGACCTGCGTGCGATGCGCAAGCGGATGCAGATGGTCTTCCAGGACCCGCTGGCCTCGCTCGACCCGCGCCAGTCGGTCGAGTCCGCGCTGTCCGAGCCGCTGCGCACCCACGGTGTGAAGGGCCCGTACGACGCGCGCGTCCGCGAGCTGCTCGACCTGGTCGGTCTTCCCGCCACTGCGGCGAACCGCTACCCGCACGAGTTCTCGGGCGGGCAGCGCCAGCGCGTCGGCATCGCCCGGGCCATCGCGCTCAACCCCGAGCTGATCATCGCGGACGAGCCGGTGTCGGCCCTGGACGTGTCGATCCAGGCGCAGGTCGTCAACCTGCTCGAGGAGCTGCAGCAGCGGCTCGGGCTGACCTACGTCGTCATCGCCCACGACCTGGCCGTCGTGCGCCACATCAGCGACGACATCGCCGTGATGTACCTCGGCGCGGTCGTCGAGGTCGCCCCCTCCGACGGGCTGTACGACGGACCGCTGCACCCGTACACCCGCTCGCTGCTGTCGGCGATCCCGATCCCCGACCCGGAGGTCGAGGACAGCCGCGAACGGATCCTGCTGCGCGGCGACATCCCGTCCGCGGCCGCGCCGCCGTCCGGCTGCCGCTTCCACACCCGCTGCCCGTGGCGGCAGCCGACCCGCTGCTCCGACGAGGTGCCGCTGCTGCGCACCCTGCCGGGGGTGGCCGTCGACCACACCGTCGCCTGCCACTGGGCGGAGCAGATCGTGTCCGGCCAGCTCACCCCGATGTCGAGCGCCGAGGCGCTGGCGGCGGCGCCCGCCGGCCCGGAGGCTGAGGCCGGGGCTGAGGCCGGGGCGAGCCGGGGCGATGCCGGGGCTGAGGCCGGGGCTGAGGCC
>JAJAYV010000163.1 GCA_026786045.1 Frankiaceae bacterium
ACCCGCAGATCAGCGGCATACATCCGCGAGGCCGCCGCCGTCCCACCGGCCAACAGCTCCAACTCGGCCTGGAAGTCCTCCGCCAGCCACGGGCAGGACCCCTCCAACGTATGGAGATCTGCGGCGGAAGCCATGCCTGCATACTAACGAACACACGTTCGAACGCAAGAGCGAAACGTGCTTGTGGACAGCCAGTGTCACGAGGATCAGGTCATGCGGGGGGCGGCTCCGCAACCCGGTAGGGATGCCCGTCGGGTCGGCCGGACGGGCCGGGTTGCCGCTCTCGTCCAGCGGGCCGGGGATTCCGCGGAAGTTGTAGACCATCACGTCGCGCCCGGCCTGCAGCAGGAACGCCTGGCCGGTCTCGCGCGAGTCGAACGCCGACAGCACCGCGCGTCCGGCGACGTCCACCGGGATGATCGGCACGCCGCTGTGCTGCAGCGTCGACTTGATGTCTGTGAGAGTCCTGGTCTCGGCG
Source organism: Frankiaceae bacterium (assembly GCA_026786045.1). Taxonomy (GTDB): domain Bacteria; phylum Actinomycetota; class Actinomycetes; order Mycobacteriales; family SCTD01; genus SCTD01. The sequence continues at coordinate 479 of JAJAYV010000163.1, forward strand.
AAGCCAGCAGTCGGCGGGGTCGCTGGTGCGGACCTGAGCCCGCACGGGGCCTGCCTCAGGGGCAGCTCAACGCAGGCTTGAACGCGGCGTACTCGCCGTCGGGGTTGTCGCTCCAGACCCAGGCGTGCAGGTCGTAGTGGACCGGCATCCCGGGCGCGTGACCGAGCATCGGTCCGTCGAAGGGCTGGCCGAACAACGACGGTCGGTCGCCGTCCGTCGTCGGGTCCGCGTCAGCGACGAGGTACTCGACGCCGACGAGGACGAGCCTGTTGTGCTTGTCCGGCGCGTACAGCAGGATCTCGGGCCGCCGTGGGTCGATCGCCGGGTCGGCGACGAGGTCCTTGTTCACGTAGTGGATGCCCATGGCGGGTCCATCGGGCAACGCGACGCACGGCTCGTTCTCGCCGCTGTAGCCGTCGCGCATCGCCTGCCCGACGCTGTGGTACCTCGCCGTGGCGGCCTTGACGCCGTCCGACGCGCTGGGTGTCGAATACGCGACGCCGGGGCCCAGCAGGGTCGTGAGCGCGACGGCGGCGGTCGTGACGAGGGCGGCGCTGATGAGGCGGGTCCGGTTCATGGCTTCTCCTGCTCGGTCGTGCGGGATGTGGGCGGTGCAGTGCGCGGAGCCGGGGTGGCTCCCCGTACGAGGTGCTCGGGGTTCAGGTGGCGCAGGACGTCGTGGCGGCAGGCCACGGGTCCGAGTCGCGCTAGGGCGGGGGCGAGCAGGTCGACGCGGAACCGCGCGCCGGCCTGCTCTGACTCCCAGACGTCGATGTGCCGCACGCCCTCGTCGGTCGGGCCGGCGAGATGGAGGATGAGTCCCGGTGGAGCGGGCTCGACGAGCCCGGCCGCCGCGTCGCAGTAGCGGATCCAGCTGCACGGGACGTCGTGCACGTAGGCGTAGACCATGGCCACCACCTCCGGTCGTCCGCCGCGGTGCTGCGGCGTCGCGGCGACCATGCACCGGTGCGGTAGAGCGGCGGTCTAGCCCCTTCGTCCTGCGGGAGGTCGGTGCCAGGATGAGCCTCGTGGAGCCGGAGCAGGTCTCGTTGCGGGTGCTCGGGCCCGTGCGCGTTCTCTGCGCCGGGGTGGAGATCGCGCTCCCGGCGCGGCAGGTACGCAGGCTCCTCGCCGCGCTGGCCGCGGCCGGCGGGGCGCGGTCACGGGGCCAGCTCGTGACAGACCTGTGGGGCGAGGAGCCGCCGAGGTCGGCGGGCAAGGTCCTCCAGCAGTACGTCTCGCAGCTGCGGCGGGCGGCCCCGGGGCTGCCGCTCGTCACCACCGACACGGGGTACGCGCTGACGCTGGGCGCCGGCTGCTGCGATGCGCGGCGGTTCGAGGACCTCGTCGCGACCGGCCGACAGGCTCTGCGGGCGCAGGACCCGGCCCGGGCGGCCTCGTCGCTCCGGAGGGCGAACGCGTTGTGGCACGGCCCGGCGTACGACGAGTTCGCGCACGAGGTCTTTGGGGCTGCCGAGGCCGCCCGGCTGGAGACCATGCGCTGCGAGGCGCTCGAGGACCGGTGGGAGGCCGACCTCGCCCTCGGCCGGCACGCGGCGCTCCACAGCGAGCTGACCGCGCTGGCGGCAGCCGAACCCCTGCGCGAGCGGCTGCAGGCACTCGCGATGCTCGCCGCCTACCGCGCCGGCGAGCAGGGCGCGGCGCTTGAGGTCTTCCGCGTCGCGCGGGAGGCCCTTGCGGAGGAGCTGGGCGTGGACCCCGGTCCGGCTCTGCGCGCTCTGCAGCGGCGCATCCTCGAGCAGGACCCGACGCTGATCCTGCCCGGTGCGCCGATGGACGCCGGGGCGCTGCCCGCGGCGGTCAACCCGCTGCGCGGCCGGGCCACGGAGCTGTCCGAGCTGCGCGCACTGCTGGAGCAGGACGACGTCCGGCTGCTCGTGCTGACCGGCGCCGGTGGGTCGGGCAAGTCGCGATTGGCCCTCGAAGTGGCGCACGAGGCTGCCGGCCGGTTCGCCCACGGCAGCGCGTTCGTGGAGCTGGCGGCCCTGTGCGACCCGGCCCTGCTGCCCGAGGAGCTCTGCCGTCGCCTGGGCGTGCCGCGGCGCTCGCCGGACGCGTTGGCGGACCTGGTGCAGGCTCTGAGGGCGCGCGAGCTGCTCCTGGTGCTGGACAACCTCGAGCAGCTCCGGGCCGGAGGGCCGCTGCTGGTCGAGCTCCTGCGGCGCACGTCAGGGCTGCGCCTGCTGGTCACGAGCCGCGTGGTGCTGCACCTGTCTGGTGAGCACGTCTACCCGGGCGACCCGCGCGCAGAGGACGACGCGACGGCGCTGCTCGTGGAGCGGGCCGGCGTCGCTGCGGCGGGGCTGCCCGACCAGCGGCAGGTGCTGCGCCAGCTCTGCCTGCGCCTGGACCGATTGCCGCTCGCCATCGAGCTGGCGGCGACGAGGCTGCGCACCCTCACACCTGCTGAGCTGCTGGCGCGGCTGGAGGACCGGCTCCCGTCGCTCGCCGGCGGTGCGCGCGACCTGCCGGCCCGCCAGCAGACTTTGCAGGCGACGCTGGATTGGAGCCACGACCTGCTGGAGCCCGACGAGCAGGCGGCGCTGGCCCGGCTCGCGGTGTTCCCTTCCGGCTGCTCGCTCGGGGCTGCCGAGCAGGTATGCGCCGTCGGGCCCGAGGTTCTGTCTGAGCTGGTCGACCACTCCCTGCTCATGCGGTCCGTCGGCGCTGCCGGCTCCCGCTTCGGCATGCTCGAGACGGTGCGGGCCTTCGCCGCGGAGCGGTTGTCCGTCCTCGACGCGCGCGATCAGCTGCGCCGGCGGCACGCCGAGCACGCGCTGGAGGTGGCGGTGTCGCTCGGCCTCGCGGTCGACGCCCGGGGCGGTGACGTGCGGCAGCGGCACGCCGACGCTGCTGATGAGGCGGCCGACCTGCGCCAGGCCTTGGACTGGGCAGTCGCTCACGATCCCGCCCTCGGGCTGCGGATCGCCATCGCCCTGGAGCAGTACTGGATCACGACCGACCCGCGCGAGGGGGTCCGGCAGTTCGAGCGCCTGCTGGCCACGGGAGCCGTGCTGCCACCGGCGCTGCACGCGACCGCTCTGCGCGACCTGGGCGGGTCGGTCGAGGTGTCGGGTGACTGGCAGCGGGCGGAGACGATCTACCGGCGCAGCCTGGCGCTGTTCCAGGAGCTGGACGACGAGGCCGGGGCCCTTCCGCTGCGCCACCGCCTCGCGAACATGCACCTGCGCCATGGTGACCTGGAGGCCGCGCGCGTCGCCGCCGAGCAGGCACTGGCCGTCGCAAGGGCCGGTGGGCACACCTTCTTGGAAGGTGATCTGCTCGGGACGCTGAGCATCGTGGAGGCCGCCAGCGGCGACGCTGACGCGGCGTACAGCTACCAGGCGGAGTCGCTGGCGCTCTACCGCCGCAACGGTGGCTGGGCCTGGGGCGAGGCGCTGGCGCTAGGGAACCTCGTGGAGATGGCCCTTGCGCGCGGTGATCTCGCGGCTGTGGACGCCCACGGTCGCGAGTGCGTGCGGGCCAGTGTCGCCCTTGGGGACCCCATCAGCATCGTCATGGCGTTGGCTTCCGCGACGCTGGTCGCGCTGGCCGGGGGACAGGCCACCCGTGCGGGCGTCCTGTGGGGGGCGGTCGAGGCGGAGGAGGAGCGCGCGTTCCTCGGCCGATGGGTCGACGAGCGCGGCGTCGTGGCCGACCGCGTGGCCACCGAGACGTGTGAGGAGCTCGAGGCGGGCCGCCTTGCTGGACGGAGAATGGGAATCAGCGAGGCGGTGGCCCACGCCCTGGCGTGACGGGGTACTGCAGTGACAACCCGACGGCGGGCGTCTAGGTGACGGGCGGCGGCTCCGCCATCCCGGTGGGGATCCCGGTCGGGTCGGCCGGCCGGGCCGGGTTGCCGCTCTCGTCCAGCGGCCCGGGGATGCCGCGGAAGTTGTAGACCATCACGTCCCGCCCGGCCTGCAGCAGGAACGCCTGGCCGGTCTCGCTCGAGTCGAACGCCGACAGCACCGCTCGCCCGGCGACGTCCACTGGGATGATCGGCACGCCGCTGTCCTGGAGCGTTGCCTTGATGTCGGTGATGATCTTCGTCTCGGCAAAGCCGGGGCAGAAGGCGTTGACCCGGATCAGGTCGGGCGCCAGTGCGGGCCCGAGAGCGCGGACCAGTCCGACGACCGCGTGCTTGTTCGCGCCGTAGACCGGGTCGAACGGCGTGCCGGTCAGCCCGGCCATCGAGGCCGTCGCGACGATCGAGCCGCCACCGCGCCGGCGCAGCGCCGGGATGGCGGCGTGCGCGCCGAAGACGACGCCGTCGAGGTTGATGCCGTTGGCCCGCCGGTACTTCTGCAGGTCGAAGTCCTCGGCGATCCCACAGCCGGTGGAGATGCCGGCGTTGAGGAAGACCAGGTCCAGCCCCCCGTGCACCTCCTCGGCGGCGTTCGTCGTCGCGACGACCTGCTCGTAGTCGCTGACGTCGCAGCACAGGAAGGTCGCGCCGAGCTCGTCCGCGACGGCCTGGCCGCCCGCCTCGTCGATGTCGCACAGCACCACCGAGTCACCCCGGCGGACGAGCTGCCGGGCGACCTCCGCGCCGAAGCCGGAGGCCCCGCCGGTGATGAGCGCGACGCTCACGCGGCGCCCGCAGCGACGCCCGAGCCCTGCACGCCCGCGGTGCCGCCGGGGGCGACCCCAGTGGCGTCGGAGGACTGGGCGGTGTCGATGACGAGCCGGGCGATCCGCTCGCGGTGCTGGCTGGCGTCGCCGTAGGTGTGCTGCAGCCGGTTCGCGCGCTTGAAGTAGAAGTGCGCGTGGTGCTCCCACGTGTAGCCGATGCCGCCGTGGTACTGGATCATCGCGCCGGTCACCTCGAAGGCGACGTCGCTGGCCTTGGCCTTGGCGATCGAGGCGGCGACCTGCTTGTCCTCGGCGTCGACGTCGGCGGCGTGGGCGGCGTAGAGCCCGGCGTGCTCGGCCATCACGGTCATCATGTGCAGGTCGGCCAGGTGGTGCTTGATCGCCTGGAACGACCCGACCGGCTTGCCGAACTGCACGCGGGTCTTGTCGTACTCCACCGTGTCGTTCAGCGAGAAGCGGGCCAGGCCCACGAGCTCGTTGGCGACCAGGACGGCCGCGCGGTCGAGCAGCTCCTGGACGACCTCGGGGGAGCTGCGCTCCAGCCTGTCGCCGGCCGCGCCGTCGAGCCCGACGGTGGACAGCCGCGAGGTGCGGTCGAGGGTCTCGTGGGCGGTGATCGTGACGCCGCTGCCCTTGGGGTCGACCAGGTAGAGGCCGTCCTGGGCGGCGACGAGCAGCGAGTCGGCCACCTCGGCGTACTCGACCATCGCGAGGGTGCCGGACAGCGTGCCGCCGGAGGCCTGCGCCGGGGCGCCGGAGGGGGTGGACGAGCCGGGCTTGAGCAGCGCGACGGCGCCCTTGACCTCGCCGGCGGCGATGCCGGGGAGCAGCGACTTCTGCTGCTCGGGTGAGCCGGCCAGGCGCAGCGCCTCGCCGAGCACGACCGTGCTGGTCCACGGGCCGGGGACGGTGCCGGCGCCGAAGGCGCGGGCGAGAACGGCGGCGTCGAGCAGGCCGAGGCCGATGCCGTCGTGCTCCTCGGGGACGAGCACGGCCAGCCAGCCCTGCTCACCGAGGGCACGCCACAGGTCGGCGGGCACGCCGTCGGAGGTCGGGTCTTCGTACAGGGCGCGGACCTTGTCCGGGCCGAAGCGGTCGCGCAGGTAGGAGCGGACGGCGTCCTGGAGGGCGCGCTGCTCGTCGTTGAGCTGGAAGAACATCGGAGGCTCCTCGTGCCTAGCGGGGGAGGCCGAGCACGCGCTCGGCGACGACGGTGCGCTGGACCTGCTGGGAGCCGCCCCAGATGGTGCAGCTGCGCGACCACATGGCCAGGGTGCTGAGCTCGGTGAGCGAGAGGTCCTCGCGTGGGTCGGGCACCTGGAAGCCCAGCCCGACGACGGACTCGTAGGTGTCGCTGACGCGGCGGAAGGTGTCGGACCACATCATCTTGGTCATCGACGCCTCGAAGCCGAGGTCCTTGCCCTGCGAGGTCTGGGTGAGGACGTGCCAGGAGTGGTACTTCAGGCACTCGAGGTCGACCAGCGACTGGGCGAGCTTCTGGCGCAGGACCGGGTCCTTCGCGGCCGGCTGCCCGTCGCGGTCCAGGGTCTGGGCCAGCTCGACGACCTCCTCCCACTGCTTGTGGAACTCGGTGTACTGGCTGATCGCGGACGAACCGCGCTCGAAGGACAGCAGGAGCATCGCGGTGGCCCAGCCGTTGCCCTCGCCGCCGAGGATCTCGGTCACCGGCACGGTCGCGTCGGTGTAGAACACCTCGCCGAACTCGCTGGCACCGGTCATCTGCTTGAGCGGACGGGCCGAGATGCCGGGCTGGTGCATGTCGACCAGCAGCATCGAGATGCCGGCGTGCTTCTTGCCGCCCTCGGGCGAGCTGGTGCGAGCCAGGGTGAAGATCTTGTCGCCCTGCATGGCGTTGGTGGTCCAGATCTTCTGGCCGTTCAGGACGTACTCGTCGCCGTGCTGCTCAGCCTTCATCGACAGCGCGGCGAGATCGGACCCGGCGCCCGGCTCGGAGAAGCCCTGGCACCAGATGACCTCGCAGTGCAGCAGCGGCTTGATGATCTCCCGCTTCTGCTCCTCGGTGCCCAGGGCCATGACGGTCGGGGCGAGGAAGGCCAGGCCGAGCGGGTTGACCGACGACGGGGCGTTGGCCTTGGCCATCTCCTCGTCGTAGATCGCCTTCATGGTCGCGGTGCCGCCGCGGCCGCCGTACTCCTCGGGCCAGACGATGCCGGCGAAGCCCGCGCGGGCCTTGCCGGCCTCCCACTCGCGGCGGACCTCGAAGCGCTCGTCGTCGCTCTTGCCGCGCCAGAACTCCGGCTGACGCATCTCCATGGGCAGGTTGATGTCGAGCCAGGCGCGGAGCTCCGTGCGGAACTCCTCGTCCGGGTCGCTGTGGCGCAGGTCCACGGGGTCCTCCGGGGGCGGTGGGGCGGGATGGGAAACCGAACGCCGTTCTAGCGCATCGGGGTGGCCGATGCCACAGCGACCCCCCGGGGGAGACTGTCGCGGTGACCCGTCCCGACCCCGCCGACCTGCTCGCCCTCGCCGTCGACCTGGCCCGGCGGGCGGGCTCGCTGGCCCTGTCGATGCACGCCGGCCTGGGCCGCTTCGACACCAAGTCCACGCCGACCGACGTCGTCACCGCCGCCGACCGAGCCAGCGAGGCGCTGCTCGTCGAGGGCATCCGGACGGCCCGGCCGGGTGACGGCGTACTGGGGGAGGAGGGAGCCTCCGACGAGGGCACGACCGGCGTGCGCTGGGTGATCGACCCGATCGACGGGACGGTCAACTACCTCTATGGCCTGCCGCAGTGGGCCGTCTCGATCGGTGTCGAGGTCGACGGCACCACCGCGGTCGGCGTCGTCTACGACCCGTCCAAGGACGAGCTCTTCACCGCCGTACGAGGCGGCGGCGCGGCGCTGGACGGCCGGCCGCTGCGCTGCAACGAGGTGAGCGAGCTGTCGCAGACGCTGGTGGCCACCGGCTTCGGCTACGACGCGCAGCGGCGGGCGGCGCAGGCGGCGCTGCTGCCGACGGTGCTGCCCGCGGTGCGCGACATCCGGCGGGTGGGCGCCGGGGCGCTCGACCTCTGTGCGGTGGCGGCCGGGCGGGTCGACGCCTACTACGAGCAGGGCCTGTCGCCGTGGGACATGAGCGCCGGGCTGCTCATCGCGACCGAGGCCGGCGCGCGGGTCGGCGGGCTGCGCGGCCGCGGCCCCTCCGGGGACATGGTGGTCGCGGCCTCGCCCGGCGTCTTCGACGCGCTGCACGACCTGCTGGTGTCGCTGGACGCGGACGCCGCGCCCTTCTAGGCGCGCAGCACGCCGCGGTACAGCTCGAGGGTCTGGGTCGCGATCGCGTCCCAGCTGAACTCCGCCATGGCGCGGGCCCGTCCCGCCTCTCCCATCTCCGCGGCCCGGGCCGGGTCGGCGAGCAGCCGGGTGAGAGCGTCGGCGAGGTCGGTCTCGAAGCCGTGCGGATCCGCCTCGTCGTAGTGCACGAGCAGGCCGGTCGTCCCGTCGAGGACCACCTCGGGGATGCCGCCCACGTCGGAGGCGACCACGGCCGTGCCGCAGGCCATCGCCTCGAGGTTGACGATGCCGAGCGGTTCGTAGACCGACGGGCAGACGAAGACGGTCGCGTGCGACAGCAGCTGCACCACGTCGCCCTTGGGCAGCATGTCGCTGATGAGCACCACCCCGGTGCGCGCACGCTGCAGCTCCTCCACGAGATGCGCTGTCTCGGCGGCGATCTCAGGGGTGTCGGGTGCTCCGGCGCAGAGCACGAGCTGGCCGGGCAGCTCCTTGGCGGCGCGCAGCAGGTGGGCCAGCCCCTTCTGCCGGGTGATGCGCCCGACGAAGACGGCGTACGGCTGCGACGGGTCGACGCCGTGCCGCTCCAGGACGTCGGTCTCCTCGACCGGTGCGTAGAAGTCGCTGTCGATGCCGTTGTGCACCACGTGCACCCGGGCGGGGTCCAGCCCGGGGTAGGAGGCGAGCACGTCGCGCGCCATGCCTGCGCTGACGGCGATGACGGCGTCGGCGGCGAGCACAGCCGTCCGCTCCGCCCAGCTGCTCACGGCGTAGCCGCCGCCGAGCTGCTCGGCCTTCCACGGCCGGTGCGGCTCGAGGCTGTGCGTGGTGACGACGTGCGGCACGCCGTGCAGCAGCGCGCTGAGATGCCCTGCCAGGTCGGCGTACCAGGTGTGCGAGTGCACGACGTCGCAGCTGGGGCGGGTGGGGGACGTGACAGCCGCCGCGATCCGCAGGTCGGTGCTGAGCACCTGCAGCGCGGCATTCGCCGCCGCGAGCTGCGGGTCCGGTGCGTGCGCGGTGGCGCCGTCGGCCGTACCACCGAAGGAGTGCACGTCGACCGCCGCGCCTTGGCCACGAAGGGCCCGGACCAGGTACTCGACGTGCACCCCCGCCCCGCCGTAGACCTGGTCGGGCCACTCGCGCGTCAGCACACCGATCCGCATGGACGGACCGTAGTGGGACAGGCTGGTGACATGCTTGGCGCCATGCGTGCGCCTCGGGTCCTCGGGATCGTCCTCGCCGGTGGGGAGGGCAAGCGTCTGGCGCCGCTCACGGCCGACCGGGCGAAGCCGGCCGTGCCCTTCGGTGGCATCTACCGGCTGGTCGACTTCGTGCTGTCCAACCTGGTCAACGCGGGCTACCTGCGGATCGTGGTGCTGACGCAGTACAAGTCGCACTCGCTCGACCGGCACATCACCACGACGTGGCGGATGTCGACGCTGCTCGGCAACTACATCACGCCCGTGCCGGCGCAGCAGCGGCTCGGGCCGCAGTGGTTCCGCGGGTCGGCGGACGCGATCCACCAGTCGCTCAACCTCGTCTACGACGAGCAGCCCGACCACATCGTCGTCTTCGGCGCCGACCACGTCTACCGGATGGACCCCCGGCAGATGGTCGAGCAGCACATCGCGTCGGGCGCCGGCGTGACGGTCGCGGGGATCCGCATCCCGCGCTCGGAGGCGCACGGCTTCGGCGTCATCCAGACCGGCGCCGACGGGCGGTCGATCGAGGCGTTCCTGGAGAAGCCGACCGACCCGCCCGGGCTGCCCGACGACCCGTCGACGGTCTACGCGTCGATGGGCAACTACGTCTTCTCGACCGAGGCGCTGCTCGAGGCGGTGAAGGTCGACGCCGGCGACGAGGGCTCGGTCCACGACATGGGCGGCAACATCATCCCGATGATGGTCGAGCGCGGGGGCGCCCAGGTCTACGACTTCTCCGAGAACGTCGTGCCGGGCGAGACCGACCGCGACCGGGGCTACTGGCGCGACGTCGGGACCCTGGACAGCTACTACGACGCCCACATGGACCTGGTCGCGGTCCACCCGGTCTTCAACCTCTACAACCGGCAGTGGCCGATCCTCACGACCTCGCCCGCGCTCCCGCCCGCGAAGTTCGTCTTCGAGGAGGAGGGCCGCGTCGGCCAGGCGGTCGACTCGCTCGTCTCGCAGGGCGTGATCATCTCCGGCGGCCGGGTCAGCCACTCGATCGTCTCGCCCGGCGTGCGGGTGCACAGCGGGTCCGAGATCAGCGGCAGCGTCCTGCTCCACGGCGTGGACGTCGGCCGCGGCGCGGTGGTGCACAACGCGATCCTCGACAAGAACGTCGTGGTGTGGCCCGGCGCCACCATCGGCGTCGAGTACGCCCTCGACCGCGAGCGCGGCTTCACCGTCACCGACAGCGGCGTCGTCGTCGTCGGCAAGGGCCAGCAGATCCCGCTCTAGACCCCCGCCCCCGCCCCCGGGTCAGCGGGTCGCGAGGGTGACCTCGACGTTGCCGCGGGTGGCGTTGCTGTACGGGCAGACGTGGTGCGCGGCCTCCATGAGGCCCTGGGCCTGCTCGGCGTCGAGGGCGGGGAGCGAGCCGATGAGGGTGACGGCCAGGCCGAAGCCGGCGCCGGCCATCCCCAGGCCCACCTCGGCGGTCATCTCGGCTCCGCCGGCGTCCAGGCCCTTCTCCTTGGCGACGCGCTTGAGGGCGTTGAGGAAGCAGGCGGAGTAGCCGGCGGCGAACAGCTGCTCGGGGTTGGTCTTGTCGTTGTCGGCGGGACCGCCGAGCTCCTTGGGGTAGGCCAGCTCGAGGTCGAGCACGCCGTCGTCGGAGACGACCTCGCCGATGCGGCCGCCGCGGGCCGTCGCGCGTGCGGTGTAGAGGATGTCCATGCCGTGCCTCCGGGTGTCAGGGGGAGGCGCAGGCTCTCACGGCGGCCCCACGCCGCTGCTCGTACGGTGCCACCATGCGCCGCACCGCCGCCCCCACCGCCGCCCTCGCCGTCATCGCCCTGCTCCTCACCGCCTGCGGGGGTGGCGAGGAGGCCGAGCCGTCCGCCCCCGCGGCGTCCGGGGAGGCGAGCGCTCCCGCCGTTGACGACCCCGTCGTCGTCGAGCCGCCGGACATCGAGGGGCTCGAGGTGCTGGCTGAGGACCCGAGCCACGAGCACGTCGAGGGACCGCTGGAGTACGACCGGGTGCCGCCGCTGGGCGGCGAGCACAACCCGCGTTGGCTGGCGTGCGACGTCTACGACGAGCCGGTGCCGCACGAGTTCGCGGTGCACTCGATCGAGCACGGCGCGGTGTGGCTGGCGCACGCCCCGGACCTCCCGGCCGAACAGGTCGAGCTGCTCGCCGACCTCGCCGCGACCGACCGGGAGTACGTCCTGGTGTCGCCGGAGCGGGGGCTGGACAGTCGGGTCGTCGCGGTCACCTGGGGCGCCGCGCTCGAGGCGAGCAGCGCCGGCGACCGGCGGCTGGCGGAGTTCGTCGAGGCCTACGCGGGTGGTGACCAGGGCGGCGAGCCCGGCGTGCCGTGCCGCGGCCAGGGCGTCACGCCGCGCGAGGCGGGAGGAATGCTCTAGGAGCTCGGCGCGGCGCGCAGCCGCGCGGTGAGCTCGGCCGGGTCGACCACGACGGCGGGGGTGTCGCGCACCCAGCGGGCCAGCACCTCGGCCAGCCGCGCCGGCTCGGTCAGGTGCGGGAAGTGCCCGGACTGCTCGAACACCTCAAGCGTGGTCCCGGGGACCGAGGCGGCCAGCGCCTCACCGTGCGCGACCGGGATGATCGCGTCCTTGCGGCCCCACACGACGAACAGCGGGAGGTCCGCGGAGAGGTAGAGCCGGTCCCGGGCGTCGACCCGCTGGCCGGCCGGGTCGAGGACGCTGCGCGCGGTGTGCACGAAGGCCTCGCGCGTCTCACGGTCGCCCAGCGAGCCGAAGCCGACCAGGCACTCCTCGAGCCCAGCGGGCAGGGTGACCCGAGCCCAGCTGAGCAGCCCGCCGACCCTCGCACCGCCCCGGCGCACCCACGAGCCGGCGAGCAGCGGCAGGAGCAGGTCGGCGCCGGGCAGGGTGGCGGCGCGCAGGAAGATGCTGACCTCGCGGCCCAGGCCGCCGGCACAGATCAGTGCCAAGCGTTCGACCCGCTCGGGGAACTGGTAGGCGAACTGCATCGCGATGCCGCCCCCGAGCGAGTGGCCGACCAGCGAGACCCGGTCGTGGCCGAGCGCGGCGAGCAGGTCGCGGATGCCGCACGCGTGCGCGCCGAGGGAGTAGTCGCCGCGCGGCTTGGCGGAGGCGCCGTGGCCGAGCAGGTCGGGGGCGATGACGTGGCAGGTCTCACCGAGCCGGCCCATGACCTGCTCCCACTGCGCGGCCCGCGACCCAATGCCGTGCACGAGCACCACCACCGGACCACCCGAGTCGGCGCCGGACTCGACGTAGGAGACGGCGTTGCCGTGCACGACCAGCTCGGAGGAGACGACGTCAGCCATGGTGCGACTGTGTTACTCCGGGTAACAGCCGTCAAGGACCTGGCACCGTGAGCCGGGTCGCACGTCGACAGGAATCCCGACCGGCTTTACGGTTACCGGCGGTAACACACATCCACCACGACTCAGGAGCTCCGCGATGCCCGGCTTCACCCTCGAGCTGACTGAGGACCAGTCCACCCTGCAGAAGTGGCTGCACGAGTTCGCGACCGACGTCATCCGGCCGGCCGCGGCCGAGTGGGACGAGCGCGAGCAGACGCCCTGGCCGGTCATCCAGGAGGCGGCCCGCGCGGGCATCTACTCGCTGGACTTCTTCGCGAGCAGCTGGGCCGACGAGAGCGGGATCAGCCTCCCCATCACGATGGAGGAGCTGTTCTGGGGCGACGCCGGCATCGGCCTGTCGATCGTCGGCACCACGCTCGGCGTGGCCGGCATCCTGTCGAACGGGACCATGGAGCAGATCGGCGAGTGGGTGCCGCAGTGCTTCGGCACCGAGGACGACGTCAGGCTCGCCGCGCTCGCCGTCTCCGAGCCCAACGCCGGCTCCGACGTGAGCAGCATGAAGACCACCGCCGTCTACGACCAGGCCAAGGACGAGTGGGTCCTCAACGGTGTCAAGACGTGGATCACCAACGGCGGCATCGCCGACGTGCATGTGGTGGTCGCCGCCGTCGACCCCGAGCTCAAGGCCCGCGGCCAGGCGTCCTTCGTCGTCGGCCCGGACTTCAAGGGCAAGGGCCTGTCGATGGGCCAGAAGTTCAAGAAGCACGGCATCCGCGCCAGCCACACCAGCGAGGTCATCCTCGACGACCTGCGGCTGCCCGGGTCGGCGCTGCTCGGCGAGAAGAGCAAGCTGGACGAGCGGCTCGCTCGCGCCCGCGAGCGCGCCACCGCGCTCGCCCGCGGCGAGAAGATCACGAGCGCCCGCACGAAGGGCGGCCAGGCCGCGATGGCCACCTTCGAGGCCTCCCGCCCGGCCGTCGGCGCCCAGGCCGTCGGCATCGCCCGCGCCGCCTACGAGTACGCCCTGGACTACGCCAAGACCCGTGAGCAGTTCGGCCGCCCGATCGTGGAGAACCAGGGCATCGCCTTCATGCTCGCCGACATGAAGACCACGCTCGACGCGAGCCGCCTGCTCGTCTGGCGCGCGGCGTGGATGGGCAAGAACGGCATCCCGTTCACCGCCGGCGAGGGCTCGATGTGCAAGCTGTTCGCGGGCGAGACCGCCGTCGAGGTGACCGAGAAGGCCATCCAGATCCTGGGCGGGAACGGCTACACCCGCGAGTACCCGGTCGAGCGCTGGCACCGCGATGCCAAGATCTACACGATCTTCGAGGGCACCAGCGAGATCCAGCGGCTCATCATCAGCCGGGCCATCTCCGGCCACCAGATCCCCTAGAGGACAGGGGAGTCCGACGTGGCCGCCGTCGACCCGGTCCGCCTGCCGGCCCGGGCGGCCCGGCGCGAGGCGCTGCTCGACGCGGCCGACCGGATCGTGCGCCGCGCCGGCCCGACCGCCTCCATGGCGACCATCGCCGCCGAGGCCGGCATCACCAAGCCGATCCTCTACCGCCACTTCGGCGACAAGAGCGGGCTGTACGCCGCCCTGGCCGACCGGTACACCGGCCGGCTGCTGGAGGACCTGCAGTCGGCGCTCGAGGCCGGTCGCACCCGGCGGGACCGGGTCGCGCGGACCGTCGACGCCTACCTCGCCGCGATCGAGCAGGAGCCGCAGGTCTACCGCTTCCTCGTGCACTCCGACGAGGCGGCGCCGGCGCAGTCGCAGGTCCGCTCCTTCACCCGCCGGCTGTCGGCGCTGCTGGCCGCCGGCATCGCCGCCGAGGTGGGCGGGCCCCCGCAGCGGGCCAGCGCCTGGGGGCACGGCATCGTCGGCATGGTGCAGTCCGCCGGCGACTGGTGGCTGGACACCCGCGGCTGCTCCCGTGAGGAGCTGGTGAGCGAGCTGACCGACCTGCTCCTCGGGGCGTACGGGACGGCCTGAGGGGCTGTCGGGCACGTCACGCCGGGGGGACCTGTGCGCCGCGCAGGCTGCCGCTACCCTCTGGCGCCCCCGAGCCACCCAGCTCTCCGGAACCGTCCGGCGCGGGCGGGCACAGATGCGCGACCCCGTGCGTTGTCCACGCGCCGGACCACACGACGAAGGAGCCCCTGAGCATGGCCACCGACTACGACCAGCCGCGGCGGTCCGACGCCGACGAGCCCGAGGACAGCCTCGAGGAGCTCAAGGCGCGCAGGGCCGAGGCCCAGTCCAGCAGCGTCGACGTCGACGAGGCCGACCTCAACGAGGCGATCGAGCTGCCGGGCGCGGACCTGTCCGGCGAGGAGCTGACCGTCCGCGTGCTGCCCAAGCAGAGCGACGAGTTCACCTGCAGCAGCTGCTTCCTGGTTCACCACCGCAGCCAGCTGGCGTCCGAGAAGGACGGCCGGCTGATCTGCAAGGAGTGCGACTGATCTCATGAGCGGTGAGCTCGTTCGCCGCGAGGAGGTCGGCGCCCTGGTGGGACGGCTGTCCGAGCGCGACCTCGACGCCGCCGAGCGCGGGCGGCTGCTCGCGCGGCTGAGCGGGCTGCTCGCCGGCGGCGTGCGCGCGGTCGGCTCCCGCGCCGCCCTCAGCGGTCGCTGGCTCGCCGACCTCGTCGCCGACGTAGCCCCGCACGTCCCGGTGCGCGACCTGGAGG
>JAJAYV010000164.1 GCA_026786045.1 Frankiaceae bacterium
CGCCCCCCCCCCGCCCAGCGCTGCGCCGACCGCTCCCGCCGAGCCGGTCGACCCGCAGGACGTGGACACCAGCCGGCAGAACGTCCTGCTCGACGAGGACGGCCAGCCGATCCTCGTGGGACCGGCGGCCCTGACCGGTGACGAGGGGGGCGACGCCAGCGTCGGCCGCGACACCACCGGCACCCAGCGCTTCGTCTCCGTCGAGTTCCAGGGCAGTGGTGGCCGCGACTGGGAGGAGCTGACCGCGGCCGCGGCCTGCCAGCCCCCGCTCGACCCGCGTCGCCGCGTCGCGATCGTGCTCGACGGCCAGGTCATCAGCTCGCCTCAGGTCGAGGGGACCGTGACGTGCGGCGTCGGCATCCAGGGCGGGACGACCTCGATCACCGGGGGGTTCACCCAGGAGGAGGCCGACCAGCTGGCCGTCCTCATCAAGGGCGGTGCGCTGCCCGTCCCGGTCGAGGTCATCTCGCGCAGCACCGTCGGCCCGACCCTCGGCCAGGACGCCATCGACGCCAGCGTCGAGGCCGGCATCATCGGCCTCAGCCTGACCGCGATCTTCCTGATCGCCGTCTACCGCTTCGTCGGCTTCCTCGCCGCATTCGCACTGGTGTCGTACGGCGTCATCTCCTACGGCACGCTGGTCGCCCTCGGGGCGACCTTGACCCTGCCCGGCCTCGGCGGTCTGCTGCTGTCGGCCGGCCTCGCGATCGACGCCAACGTGCTGGTCTTCGAGCGCGCCCGCGAGGAGTTCGCGGCGTCCCGCCACAAGCGGCTGATGCCGGCGCTCGACAACGGCTTCAGCAAAGCCTTCAGCGCCATCGCCGACTCCAACGTGACGACACTGCTGGCCGCCGGGCTGCTTTTCCTGCTCGCTTCCGGACCGGTCCGCGGCTTCGGTGTCACCCTCGTCATCGGTGTTCTCGCGTCGGTCGTCTCGGCGCTGCTCGTCACCCGCGTGCTCACCGAGTTCGGGCTCAAGCGCGGCCTCGTCGCCAAGCGCCCGCGCCTGACCGGCCTGGCCAGCCTCGGCCGCTTCCGCGAGTGGCTCGAGGCCAAGCAGCCCGACCTCATGCAGCACAGCAAGAAGTACCTCGTCGGCGCCGCGATCGTGCTGCTCGTCGCGATCGCCGGCATGTTCGTGCGCGGCTTCAACTTCGGCGTGGAGTTCACCGGCGGCCGGGTCGTCGAGTTCGCGACCGAGCAGCCGGTCGACGTCGGCCAGGCCCGCGGTGCGGTCGAGGACGCCGGCTTCCCGACCGCCGTCGTCAGCCTCAGCAACGGCGAGGACATCTCGGTGCGCACCGCCAACATCGACGATGAGCAGGTGGAGTCGATCCGCAGCGCGCTGGCCGACCTGGGTGGCGACGCCACCATCAGCACCGACGAGCTGGTGGGTCCGACGCTGGGTGACGAACTGCGCACCAAGGCGATCATCGCGCTGGTCATCGCGCTGATCGCCCAGCTGGCCTACCTGGCGATCCGCTTCCGGTGGACCTTCGCGGCCGGCACGGTGCTCGCGATGCTGCACGACGTGGTCCTGGTGATCGGCCTGTTCGCCTGGCTCGGCAAGCCGATCGACGGCATCTTCCTGGCCGCCGCCCTGACGATCATCGGTGTGTCTGTCAACGACTCGGTCGTCACCATGGACCGCATCCGCGAGACGTGGGCGGCCAACCGGACCAAGCCGCTGCGCTCGGTGGTCAACTCGGCGATCATCGCGACCGCGCCGCGCACGATCAACACCGGCCTCGGCGCGTTCTTCATCCTCGCCGCACTCACGGTCCTCGGCGGGCGTTCGCTGACCGACTTCGCTCTCGCGCTGCTCGTCGGCCTCATCGTCGGCACGTACTCCTCGGCGTTCGTCGCGTCGCCGCTGATGATGCTGCTGGAGAAGCGCAACGCCGCGCCGCCGCCGATGCCCAAGCGCAAGACGACCAGCGACGCCCCGCGTACCCGCCGGGCCCCGGCCCGCACGGTGGGGGTCTCCCGGCAGGGCGGCACCGTCTAGCCGCCGGCCCGGGGCCGGGGGAGCAGCAGCGACGACAGGAGGCGGGCCGGTGGACGAGAGCGTCAACCTCATCCTGCTGGTCGCCTGTGTCCTGCTGCTCGTCAGCGTCGTCGCGGTGCGGCTGTCACACCGCACCGGCCTGCCGGTCCTGCTCGTCTACCTCGGGATCGGACTGGCGGTCGGCGAGGCGGGGCTCGGCATCGAGTTCTCCGACTACGAGCTGACCGCCGACCTCGGCCTCATCGCGCTGGCGGTGATCCTGGCCGAGGGCGGCCTGACCACCCGCTGGTCCAGGATGCGCCCGGTGCTCCCGCACGCCCTCGTGCTGGCGACCGTCGGCGTCGCCATCAGCGTCGGCGTGGTCGCCGCCGCCGGCCACTACCTGCTCGGGCTGGAGTGGCGGACCGCCGTCATCCTGGGCGCCGTCATCGGCTCGACCGACGCGTCGGCGGTCTTCTCCGTGTTGCGGCGGCTGCCGCTGGACACCCGCGTCGCCGCCAAGCTCGAGGCGGAGTCCGGGCTCAACGACGCGCCCGTCGCCGTTCTGGTCGTGCTGGCGTCCTCGCCGGCGTGGCAGACCACGTCGGTGTGGGCGGGGCTCGGCCAGATCGGCTACGAGCTGCTGGCCGGCGCCGTGGTCGGACTGGCCCTCGGCTGGGCCGGCCGCCAGCTGCTCGCGCGGGTGGCGCTCCCGACGGCCGGCCTCTACCCCCTCGCCGGCCTCGCTCTCGTCCTGCTGGCCTACTCCGCCGGCACCGCGCTGCATGCCAGCGGCTTCATGGCCGCCTACCTGGCCGGTCTGGTCCTGGGCAACGGCCAGCTGCCGCACCGCCGGACCGTGCTCGGCTTCGCCGGCTCGATGGCGCTCATGGCCGAGGTCGGCCTCTACGTCCTGCTCGGCCTGCTCGCCTCGCCCGAGCGGCTGCCCGACGCCGTCGGGCCGGCCCTGCTCGTCAGCGCAGTCGCCGTGCTCGTCGCCCGGCCGTTGGCGGTGGTGGCCTCGCTGCTGCCGTTCCGGGTGCCCTGGCGCGAGCAGCTGTTCGTCTCCTGGGCCGGACTGCGCGGGGCGGTGCCCATCGTGCTGACCACCATCCCGATCACCGAGCAGGTCGCCGGCGCAGAGCGGGTCCTGGACGTCGTCTTCGTGCTCGTCGTGCTGCTCACGCTCGTGCAGGCCCCGACGCTGCCGCTGCTGGGCCGGCGGCTGCGCCTGGTCCACGCCGGGCAGGCGACCGAGGTCGAGGTCGAGGTCGCGCCGCTGGACCAGATGCGGGCCGATCTGCTCCAGGTCCGGGTCGGGCCCGGTTCGCGGCTGCACGGCGTCTACGTCGAGGAGCTCCGGCTGCCGCCCGGAGCCCACGTGACGCTCATCGTGCGCGACGGCAAGGCCGTGGTGCCCGGCCCGTACACGCACTTCGTCACCGGCGACCAGCTGCTCGTCGTCGTGAGCAGCCACGTCCGGGACCGGGCCGAGGCGCGGCTGCGGGCCGTCGACCGCGGCGGCAAGCTGGCTCGCTGGACCGGCGAGACCGGCGCCTGAGGGAACGCCCGCCCGCCCTGGCCGGTTGCACAGGTCAGACGCTCGCATCCTCTGACCCCTGACCGTCTGGAGCCCCGCCCGTGTGGAACCCGTTCAGCAAGCCCGCCATGCCCACCGCCGAGACGGCCCTGCCCGGCCGGACCGCACCGGTCCCGGTGCCGGACAGGCACGAGGTCCTCGGCACGCCGATGACCGGCCCGTGGCCGGAGGGCGCCGAGGTCCTCTACGTCGCCATGGGCTGCTTCTGGGGCGCTGAGCGCATCTTCTGGCAGCTGCCGGGCGTGATCAGCACCGCCGCGGGCTACACCGGCGGCTTCACGGCGCACCCTACGTACGAGGAGACGTGCACCGGGCTGACCGGGCACACCGAGGCCGTCCAGGTCGTCTACGACCCGGCGAAGGTCGACGTCGAGACGCTCATGAAGGGGTTCTGGGAGAACCACGACCCGACCCAGCTCAACGGCCAGGGCAACGACCACGGCACGCAGTACCGCACCGCCGTCTACCCGACGACGGCCGGGCAGCTCGCGGTCGTCGAGGCCTCGCGGGCCCGCTACCAGGCCGCGCTGACCGCCCGCGGCTTCGGCGAGATCACCACCGAGGTCCTGATGTTCGAGCAGGCCGGCCCCTGGTACTACGCCGAGGCCCACCACCAGCAGTACCTGCACAAGAACCCCGGCGGCTACTGCAACCACGGCTTCTGCCAGGTGGCGTACGACCGGCAGGGCACGACCGGCGTCACCGCGTAGCAGGCGGTCGGCGCGCGGCCCGAGCACGCGCAGCGCGAGGCTAGCCCGCGCGCTGGGCGACGACCAGGGGCTGCGGCCCGGCCCACTCGACCAGCAGCAGCGTGGCGTCGTCCCGCAGCCGCTCGCCCTGGAAGTCCAGGCAGCCGACGACCAGCCGGCGCAGCACCTCGGAGGCGAGCAGCCCCGAGGCGCTCTCGCGCACGAACAGGTCGACGAGCCGCTCCACGCCGAACTCCTCGCCCTCCGGGGAGCGGGCCTCGACGACGCCGTCGGTGTAGAGCAGCACCCGGTCGCCGGGCTGGAGCGCGACCTCGACGGGCTCCACCGTCTCGTCGCGCGGCACCAGGCCCAGGCCGAGGGGCAGCGCGGCGATCGGGACCGTCTCGGCCAGCACGCTTCCGTCGCGCAGGACGACCGGGCTGGGGTGGCCGGCCGACAGCCAGCTGGACCGACCTTCGACGACGTCGAGCTGGGCGACCAGCGCGGTGACGAAGGAGTCGCCCATGAGCCCGGCAACCGCGCCGTCCATCGTGCCGAGCATCGAGGGCAGCGCCACCTCGGTGCGGCGGGCGTGCCGGTAGGCGCCGACGGCCAGCCCGGCGAGCACGCTGCTGGGCAGCCCCTGACCAATCGCGTCGAAGACGGCGATGTCGAGCACCGAGCCGTTGAGCGCGTAGTCGAAGCAGTCGCCGCCGACCTGGTACGCCGGTTCGAGCAGGCCGGCCACGGTGGTGCCGCCGCTGGCGAAGGTGAGCGGCGGCAGCAGGCTCCACTGCATCTCGGCGGCCAGGTCGAGGTCGCGGCGCCGGCGCTGGAGGTGGAAGCGGTCGGTGTAGGACGAGGACGCCAGCACCAGCAGGGCAGCCAGCAGTCCGAGCTCCTCGGCGAGCTCGCGGGTGTGCTCGTCCACCTCGTCGACGACCAGGGTCAGCACGCCGAGCCGCTGGGCCCGCTCGCTGACCGGCACCCAGACCTGCACGCCGTCGCCGGCCGGCGCCTCGAGTACCTCCTGGTTGCTGAAGCAGCGCCCGGCCATGGTGCCGATGACCGAGGCCGGCGGGACCTCGACGCCGTCCACCTGCTCGGGGGTCGGCTGCAGCACCAGCTGCTCGTAGTCGATCAGGTAGAGCACCAGCGCCCGGGCGCCGAAAGCCTGGGCGCCGTCCTCGAGCGTGGGGACCACGTCCTCCGGCGACCGCGCGTGCGCGGCACGCAGCAGGCGCGCGAACGCGCGCACGGTCGCCATGGTGGTCCCCCCGGGTGTCGGGACCAGTGTGCCGGACGCCGTCGTCGGCGGCGGCGGCCGGACGGGCGGGTCCAGCGGCCCGCGTGCCACCCTGTCCCGTGCCCCTGGCCCGGAACGCCGTGCTCGCCGGCGGCGTCGCCGTCTGGGTGCTCGTCGTGCTCGGGCTCGACACCGGCGCCTCGCTGGGCCAGCAGCGCCTGCTGGGCGCCGGCACCTGGCTGCTGCTTCTGGCCGCGCTGCACGGCGAGGACCGCGCCACCCGCGTCCAGGTCGGCGTCGTCGTGGTCTTCGCGACCGTGATCGAGTACGTCTTCTCGCACGGGCTCGGCGTGTACGTCTACCGGCTCGACAACGTGCCGGCGTTCGTCCCGCCCGGGCACGGGCTGGTCTACCTCGCGGCGTTCGCGATCGGGCGCAGCGCCTGGGCGCACCGGCACCGCCGTCCGTTCATCGGCGCGACGCTGGTGGCCGGCGGCGGCTGGGCGCTCTGGGGCGTCACGCTCGCCGACCGGCCGGACGCGCTCGGGGCGTTCTGGTTCGGATGCCTGCTGCTGTTCGCCTGGAAGGGCCGCAGCCCGCTGCTGTACGCCGGCGCGTTCCTCGTCGTGTCTTACCTCGAGATCGTCGGGACGTCGCTCGGCACCTGGGCCTGGCAGCCCTACGACACGGTCACCGGGACCATCTCGATCGGCAACCCGCCGAGCGGGATCGCCGGTGGCTACGCGTGGTTCGACGCGGCCGCGCTGGCGCTCACGCCTCGGCTGCTGCTCTGGTGGGACAGGCGTCAGAACCAGGAGGTCTGCGTGTCCAGCGACGTGGTGTCCAGGCTCTCCAGCAGCGCGAGCTGAGGGCCGGTCCGCGGCAGCTCGACCCGGAAGAAGTAGCGGCCCGCCTGCCGCTTGCCCTCGTAGAAGTCGCCCTCCTTGCCGTCGGCGGCGAGCAGCTGCTCGAGCCAGATCCAGGCCAGCACGACGTGGCCGACGGCCTCGAGGTAGGTGCTCGCGTTGGCCAGCGACACCTCGATGTCACCGGCGCTCCAGACCGCGGCGGTGGTCTTGGCGATCCGCTCGCTGGACTCCTGCAGTCGGGCTGCCAGGTCGGCCAGCTCGCCGCCGGCGTCGTGGGCCCGGGCGACCGTGCGGTCCATGGCGCCGGTCAGCGCTTGCAGCCCGGCGCCGCCGTTCATGACCACCTTGCGGCCCAGCAGGTCCAGGCCCTGGATGCCGTGGGTGCCCTCGTGGATCGGGTTGAGCCGGTTGTCCCGGTAGAACTGCTCGACCGGGTACTCCCGGGTGTAGCCGTACCCGCCGAGCACCTGGATCGCCAGGCTGTTGGCCTCCAGGCACCACTGCGACGGCCAGCTCTTGGCGATCGGCGTGAGGACGTCGAGCAGCAGCAGCGCGTCGGCGCGGGCGTGCTCGGTCTCGCCGGTGGCGTGCTCGTCGAGCAGCCGGCCGCAGTAGAAGTTCAGGGCCAGTGCGCCTTCGACGTAGGACTTCTGCGCCAGGAGCATCCGCTTGACGTCGGCGTGCTGGACGATCGGGACCTGCGGGCTGGCTGGGTCCTTGGCGCTGACCGGGCGCCCCTGCGGGCGGCCCTTCGCGTAGTCGAGGGAGTGCAGGTAGCCGGTGTAGCCGAGCGCCGTCGCGCCGAGCCCGACGCCGATGCGCGCCTCGTTCATCATGTGGAACATGTACTTGAGCCCCTGGTGCGGCTCGCCGACGAGGTAGCCGACGGCGCCGGGCCGGCCGCCGGGGGTGTGCTTGCCCTCGCCGAAGTTGAGCAGCGTGTTCACCGTGCCGCGGAAGCCCATCTTGTGGTTGAGCCCGGCCAGCACGACGTCGTTGCGCTCGCCGGTCTCGACCACCGTCTTGGGCACGATGAACAGCGAGATGCCCTTCACGCCGGCCGGTCCGCCCGGGATCTTGGCCAGCACCAGGTGGACGATGTTCTCGGTCAGGTCGTGGTCGCCGGCGCTGATCCACATCTTGTTGCCGAACAGCCGGTAGGTGCCGTCGTCCTGCGGCTCCGCCCGGGTCGTGACGTCGGACAGCGACGAGCCGGCCTGCGGCTCGGACAGGCACATCGTGCCGAACCAGCGACCTTCGACCATCGGCTTGACGTAGGTCTCGACCTGCTCCGGCGAGCCGTGCTCGACCAGCAGGTTGACGTTGGCGATCGTCAGGAACGGGTAGCTGCTCGTGCCGACGTTCGCGGCCTGGAACCACGCGAAGACGGCGTTGCCGATGACGGTGGGGAGCTGCAGCCCGCCGAGCTCCTCGTCGAGGGCGCCGCCGAGCAGGCCCGCGTCGGCGAAGACGCTGAGCGCCGCGGCGACCTCGGGGATGAGGGTGACGTGCTCGCCGTCGAACACCGGCTCGTTCGCGTCGGCCTTGTGGTTGTGCGGGGCGAAGTGCTCGGTGGCGATCTGCTCGGCCAGGTCGAGGACGTCGTCGAAGGTCTCGCGGGAGTGGTCGGCGTGCCGCGCACGGCCTGTGAGGCTGACGACGTCCAGCCACTCGTAGAGCAGGAAGTCCAGGTCGCGGCGGTTCAGGAGCAGGCTCGGCATGACGGCCAGCCTAGGTCCGGCGGGCGAGCTCGGCGTCGACGGCCACGAGGTCGTCGCGCAGCCGGGCGGCGTCCTCGAAGCGCAGCTCGTCGGCAGCGCAGGCCATCGCGGCCAGGACCCGGTCGCGCTGAGCCTGCAGCTGCGGCACGGTCCGGCTGGCGAGCTGGACGGCGCTGGTGCCGATGAGCGTGGCGCCCTCGTCCGTGAGCAGCGGCTGCCGCTCGGGGGCGCCGCCCATGTGGTGGTGCCGGCCGGTCTCGTCTTGGGCGTAGGACCGGCTGCGCCGGCGCACCAGGTCGCGGGCGGTCGGCGGCGGCGGATCGCCGGCGCTCGCGTCGTCTGCGGTCACGCGGGCACCGCCTCGCCCTCCTCGACCGCCGCGGCGGCGGGTCCGAGGCGAGCCAGCGCGGCGACCGCGAGCAGCACCACCACCCCGCCGAACACCTGCACGGCGCTGAGCCGCTCGCCCAGGACGAGCGCCGCGACACCGATGCTCACGACCGGCTCCACCGTGGAGACGACCGCGGTGTCGGACGGCCCGAGCAGCGCGAGCGCGGCAAAGAACGCCGTCACCGCGACGACCGTCCCGACCAGGGCCACGGCGACCAGGGCCGCCCACGCCACCGGCCGCTGCGGTAGCGCGGGTCGCGTGAGCAGGGCGAGCAGGACGAGCACCACCGCGCCGGAGGTGAGCACGACGGCGGCCGTGGCGAACGACCCGACGCCGTGCACCCGGCTGCTGAGCACGATGTACGTCGCGTAGACCACCGCCGAGCCCAGGGCCAGCAGGACCCCGAGCACCTGCCCGCCGCCGACCGGGCCGATCGTCAGCACCGTGCCGACCGTCGCGAGCGCGACGCAGACGAGCGCTGCCGTGCGGGGCCGGTCGCGGAGGAGGACCGCGCCCAGCACGACCACCAGCGCCGGGTAGAAGTACAGGAGCAGCGCGGCGAGCCCGGCCGAGATCTGCTCGAGCGCGAAGAAGTAGAACAGCGACATGCCGACGTAGCCGAGCGCGCCGAGGCCCACCAGGGTCCAGAGGGGGCGGCCGCGGGGGAGCGGCTCGTGCCGCACCCGGGCGAGCACGAGCAGCACCGCGGCCGCGAGAC
Source organism: Frankiaceae bacterium (assembly GCA_026786045.1). Lineage (GTDB taxonomy): Bacteria > Actinomycetota > Actinomycetes > Mycobacteriales > SCTD01 > SCTD01. Next base: position 9,222 of record JAJAYV010000164.1, read on the forward strand.
CGAAGCGCACGACCAGCACGCCGATCGGCTCGGCGCCGTCCGCGTAGACGACCTTGGTGAGCACCGGCATCAGGCCGAACGACGCGGCGCTGGTGAGCGCGAGCCCGATGCCCAGGGTGCGGCGGCGGCGGGCGTCCGGGGTCATCCCGCGACGCTAGCGGTGCGCCTGCTGCGGCGTGGCGGCCGGACGGCGCCTACCGCTGTCCCTAGCCTGCGCCCATGGCGCGAGGACGACACCGACGACGGTCCGGGCTGCTGTCGCGACTGCTGCCGCGCCGACGGCGGTCGGTCGTCCCGCACCCGCCCGTTCGTGCCGAGCTCGAGCGTCTCGGGGCCGAGCTGCAGCGCCAGCGGCGGCTGAGCGCGACGATGGCCGAGACGGCCGCGGCCGCGCTCGTCCGGGCCGGCCGGGCCGAGGACCTCGCCGCCCTCGCGGTGTCGCGGACCGCCGCCGCTGAGTCCGAGCTGGCTGCCGCGCACGGTGAGCTGGCCGGCCTGCGCGCCGACCTGGCCGCGATGCGCGAGGAGCTCGTCTGGGCTTTCGCCGAGGGCCGGCTCCCCGTCGAGGCGCCCGCCCCGGTGGTTGTCGACCTGCGCGACACCACCCCCCGCACCGGCTGAGCGGTCTCAGCGGCCCCGGCCGCGGAGGGCGTCGACGACGGCCACGAGCGTGGCGAGGCCGACCAGGCCGGTGATGACGAGCAGGCCTGCCCGGAACGCCGCGCCGCCGTCGCCCGACGACGCCAGGGTGCCGGTGAAGACGCTGCCGGTGACGGCGATGCCCGCGGCCGCGCCGATCCGCTGGCCGGTCTGCAGCACCCCGCCGGCGGTGCCGGCCGTCGCGACGGGCACCTGCGACAGCGTCAAAGTGATGTTCGGGGTAATGACCAGTCCGCTGCCGACGCCCGCGACCAACAGCGGAACTGCTGCGGCCCAGGCGATCCCACGGCCGGGGACGAGCACCGCGGCCAGCCAGGTGCCCGCGAAGCCCGCGGCGGCCAGGAGCAGGCCGGCGACGACGACCGGGCGGCCGAAGCGCGTCACCAGCGGCCCGCCCGCCGCGGCGGCCACGGCCGAGCCGACGGCGAAGGGGAGGAAGGCTGCACCCGTCGCGAGCGCGCCGTACCCCAGGTCGCCCTGCAGGTGCAGGGAGTAGATGAAGAACGAGCCGGTGAAGCCGGCGAAGAACAGCAACGCGATCAGCGCCCCGGAGGCGTAGCCCGCGCGCCGGAACAGCACGAGGTCCACCAGCGGCTCGCCCGTGCGCACGTAACGGCGCTCCCACAGCACCCACGCCACGAGCAGCGCGGCGCCCAGCGGGTAGAGCGGCCACAGCCCGCCCTGGATGAGGGCGAGCAGCAACGCGCCGACGCCCCCGCCGAGCAGCAGGATGCCGACCGGGTCGGTGTCGTACGAGCGGTGGCCGGGCGGGTCGGCCGGCAGCAGCCGCAGCGCGAGCAGCAGCGCGACCACACCGACAGGCAGGTTGACGAAGAAGACCAGCCGCCAACCGAGCTCAGCGCCGGCGGCGGAGATGAGCAGCCCGCCGACGACCGGCCCGACCGCGGTGGAGAAGCCGATGGAGGCGCCGAGCGCACCGAACGCCTTGGCCCGCTCCGCGCCGCGGAACAGCTGTTGGATCAGCCCGCTGACCTGCGGCGTGAGCAGCCCGCCGGCGAAGCCCTGCAGCAGCCGCGCGCCGACCAGCCACCCGGGGGAGGGGGCCAGCCCGCAGGCCATGCTCGCCACGACGAACAGCACGAGCCCCAGCAGGAACGCCGAGCGCCGTCCGCGGGCGTCGCCGAAACGGCCGGCCGGCACGAGCAGCAGCCCGAAGGTGAGGGCGTAGCCGGACACGATCCACTGCAGCGAGGCGTCACCCGCGCCGAGCGAGGTGGCGATGCTCGGTAGCGCGACGTTGACGATGCTGATGTCGAGCAGCGTCATGAAGCCGACGACGAGGCAGACCGCGAGCGCCTTCCAGCGCCGCGGGTCGGGCTCGTAGGTCTCGTCGGTCAGCGAGCCGGGCCGGGCTGGCGCGGGGCTCATGGCCGCCACTCTCGGGTCACGAGGGCGAGGGCGCCAGCCGTACGAGCACCTCGTCGTGGAGCAGCCCGTTGCTGCAGACCGCGCTGCCGCCGTCGGCGCGCGCCCGGCCCGCCAGGTCGGTGAAGCGGCCGCCGGCCTCCTCGACCACGACCTGCAGCGGCGCCAGGTCCCACAGCGAGACCTCCGGCTCGAAGGACGCGTCGACCGCGCCCTCGGCCACCATCACGTGCGACCAGAAGTCGCCGTACGCGCGGGTGCGCCACACCTCGCGGGACAGCTCCAGCAGCCCGGGCAGCCGGCCTGTCTCTTCCCACCCGGTCAGCGAGGAGTACGCCACCGAGGCGTCGGCCAGCGAGGACACCGCACTGACCTGGAGCCGGCGGGCCTGCGCGAGTGAGCCGCCGGCGAACGCGCCGAGGTCCCGCGCGGCCCACCAGCGGCGGCCGAGCGCCGGCGCGCTGACGACGCCGACGACGACCTCGCCGTCGACCTGCAGCGCCACCAGCGAGGCCCAGACCGGCACGCCGCGGACGAAGTTCTTGGTCCCGTCGACCGGGTCGACGACCCAGCGACGGGGGCCGGTGCCGGTCTCGCCGTCCTCCTCGCCGAGCACGGCGTCGCCGGGGCGGGAGGAGGCCAGCCGGGTCCGGATTGCCTGCTCCACAGCACGATCCGCGTCGCTGACGGGAGTGAGGTCGGGCTTGCTCTCCACGACCAGGTCGACCGCGCCGAAGCGGTCGAGGGTGATGGCGTCGGCGGCATCGGCCAGCTCGTGCGCGAGGGCGAGGTCGTCCTCGAGGCTCACGCCGGTCCCAGGCTCATGCCGGCCCCAGGCTCATGCCGGCCCCAGGATGAGCGAGCCGTTGTGGCCGCCGAAGCCGAAGGAGTTGCTGATCGTGGGGCCTGGTTCCCATGCCCGGGGCTCGAGCACGACGTCGATCTCGAGCTCGGGGTCGACCTCGGTCGTGCCCAGCGTCGGGGGCAGCTCGCGATGCACGAAGGACAGCAGCACGCTCGCCGCCTCCAGCGCGCCGGCCGCGCCGAGTCCGTGACCGGTGACGCCCTTGATGCTCGACACGGGGACGGCGCCCGGGCCGAAGACCGTCGCCACCGCGGTCGCCTCCGCGGCGTCGTTGAGCGGCGTCGAGGTGCCGTGGGCGTTCACCGCGCGGATGTCCGCGGCCGACAGCTCGGCGTCCTCGAGCGCGAGGCGCATGCAGGCCGCGGCGCCGACCCCGCCGGGGGAGGGCGCGGTCATGTGGTGGGCGTCGCAGGTGGAGGCCGCCCCCAGCACCTCGCCGTAGATGCGGGCGCCGCGGGCGAGCGCGGCGTCGCGCTCCTCGAGCACGAGCACGGCCGCGCCCTCGGCGATGCAGAAGCCGTCGCGGCCGACGTCGAACGGCCGTGACAGGCCGCTCCTCGACAGCGCGGTCATGACGGTGAACGCGGCGACCGTCGTGGGGGTCATCGAGGACTCGGCGCCGCCCGCGAGGACGACGTCGCACCGGCCGTCGGCGACCATGCGGGCGCCCGCGGCGACGCTGTGGGTGCCTGCGGCGCAGGCGGTCGTGAGGGTCTCGCAGGGACCCTGCAGCCCGTGGCGCAGCGATACAGCAGCAGCGCCGGCGTTGGGCATCACCATCGGGATCGTGAACGGCGAGACGCGACCCGGACCGCGCGCGGCCAGCACACCGACCTGCGTCTCGAGGGTCCCGACGCCGCCGATGCCGGTGCCGAGCTGCACGCCCGCGCGGGCGGGGTCGACGTCGGGCAGCCCGCCGCAGTCCTCGAGCGCCATGTCGGCGGCGGCCACGGCGAAGTGGGTGAAGCGGTCGAGGTGGCGGGCCTGCTTGCCGGACAGCCAGGGCGAGGGGTCGAAGTCCTCTACGCGGCGCTCCCGCCGGTCCGGCGGCGTCGTCTGCAGGCCCTTCCAGAACGCCTCGAGGCCGGTGCCGGCGGGCGACACGATGCCGATCCCGGTCACCACGACCCGGCGAGGAGCGGCCGCGCGACGCATCAGGCCTGCGCCGAGGCCAGGCGCAGGACCAGCTCGTCCACGCTGCCGTAGGTCGTGACGTGCTCCCACGCGCCCTCGGGCAGCGAGATGCCGAAGGCGTCCTCGATCGTCATGCCCCACTCGATCGCGGCGAGGCTGTCGATGCCGAGGTCGTCGGTGAGCACGGCGTCCGGGCACAGCTCGGCGGGCGCAACCGACAGCTGCTCGGCCGACAGCTCCCGCAGGCGGTCGGACAGGTCCCCGGGGGTGGTCATGAGGAGACAGCCTAGGTCGGCGGCTGGCAGGCTCGCCCCGTGTCGACCGCGCTCGTCCTCCCCGGCCAGGGCTCCCAGCGCCCGGGCATGGGTGCGCCATGGCGCGAGACCCGCGGCTGGTCTTTCGTCGAGCACGCCGGCGAGGTGCTCGGCCGCGACGTGGGCCGGTTGCTGATCGATGCCGATTCCGAGGAGCTGCGCGCCACCCGCGAGGCTCAGGTGTCCACCTTCCTGGTCTCCGTGCTGGTCTGGAAGGCGCTGCACGGCCTGCCTGACGTCGTCGCGCTGGCCGGCCACTCGCTCGGGGAGCTGACCGCGTTGGTCGTCGGCGGCGCGCTCACCTGCGACGACGGGCTGATGCTCGTCGGGGCGCGCGCGTCGGCCATGCAGGCGGCGGCGGACGCCCGGCCCGGGACGATGGCGGCCGTCCTCGGCCTGGACAGTGAGGTCGTCGCTGGCGTGCTCGAGGACGTGCCGGACTGCTGGGCGGCCAACGACAACGCGCCCTCGCACGTCGTCGTGTCCGGCACCGTCGAGGGCGTGGCGGCGGGCGGCGCGGCGCTCCGGGCGGCCGGTGCCCGACGGGTGCTCCCGCTGCCGGTGGGCGGCGCCTTCCACACGCCCCTGATGCAGCCGGTCCGCGCGCGCTTCGAGACGGCGCTACGGGAGGTGACCCCGGCGCTGCCCGGCGTACCGGTCCTGTCCGGTGTCACCGCGGCGCCGTACGACGAGGACGTCGCCGGCACCCTGTCCCGCCAGCTGACCGCACCGGTTCGGTGGCGCGAGGTCCTGCTGGCGCTGCCCGGGCTCGGCGTGGACCGGGTCGTCGAGCTCGGCCCCGGCGGCGTGCTGACCGGGCTGGTGAAGCGCACCCTGCCCGGCGTGCAGGCGGTCTCGGTCGAGACCCCCACCGACCTGGCGCTGCTCGACTAGGTTGCGCCGTCATGGAGCGCGCTGAGGTGTTGCAGGTCCTGCGGGAGAAGGCTGTCGAGATGCTCGAGGTCGAGGCCGACCAGGTGCAGGAGGACAAGTCCTTCGTCGACGACCTGCAGGTCGACTCGCTGTCCCTGGTCGAGCTCACGATGGAGCTGGAGGACACCCTCGGGGTGGAGCTGCCCGAGGAGGAGCTCGCCGACGTGAAGACCATCGGCGCCTTCGTCGACGTGATCCTGGCCAAGAAGAACGCGCAGTAGGCGCCCGAGGGCGGCGCCACCGCGGACGGCGTCTGACAACTAGGCTCGGCCGGTGCCCCTCGTATCCCCCGGCTCGCCCGTGGAGCGGGCGCGGGCGCTGGCTGACGAGCTGCTGCGGCCGGCGGCCGAGTCCGTCGACCGCACCGTGGTGCCCCGCTCGCACGTCGACGCCTGGGCCCGGGCCGGCCTGCTCGGCCTGGCC
>JAJAYV010000165.1 GCA_026786045.1 Frankiaceae bacterium
GACAAGACCGGCACCATCACCCGCGGCAAGCCCTCGCTCACCGACGTCGTCACCGTCGGCGGACAGGACGACGGCGAGCTGCTGCGCCTGGTCGCGGCCGCCGAGGTCGACAGCGAGCATCCGCTGGCCGGCGCGATCGTCGCCGGCGCGAAGGACCGCGGCCTGGACCTGCCGAAGGTGACGACGTTCGACTCGGTCACCGGCAAGGGCGTCCGGGCGACGGTCGACGGCCGAGAGCTGCTCATCGGCAACTCCCGGCTGCTGCGTGACGCCGACATCGCCACCGGCGAGCTCGACGGGCACGCGGACCGGCTCGCCGACGAGGGCAAGACCCCGATGTACGTCGCCGTCGACGGCCGTCCGGCCGGTCTGGTCGCCGTTGCCGACACGGTTCGACCGGACTCCGCCGCCGCCATCCGCGCCCTTCAGGACATGGGCCTTGAAGTCGTGATGATCACCGGGGACAACCCGCGGACCGCGAACGCCGTCGCCCGGCAGGTCGGCATCACCCGCGTCCTGGCCGAGGTGCTCCCGGACCAGAAGGCCGCCGAGGTCCGCGCCCTGCAGGACGAGGGCAAGGTCGTCGCGATGGTCGGCGACGGCATCAACGACAGCCCCGCCCTGGCCCAGGCCGACGTCGGCATCGCGATCGGCACCGGGACCGACGTCGCGATCGAGGCCGCCGACGTGACGCTGATGTCCGGCGAGCTGCGCGGCCTGGTGACCGCCGTCGCGCTGTCGCGGGCGACGATGCGCAACATCCGGCAGAACCTGGGCCTGGCGTTCGGCTACAACACCGCCGCGATCCCGATCGCCGCCGGGCTGCTGTATCCGTTCACCGGTGCGCTGCTGTCGCCGATGATCGCAGCGGGCGCCATGGCGCTGTCCAGCATCAGCGTCGTCCTCAACGCCGCCCGCCTCAACGGGTTCACCCCGCCGCGGCTCGTCGCTGGGGCGTCGCCCGCCACCGGCACCGGGGCTGCATCCCGCGACGCCGCGCGGACCGGCAGCTGAAGCGGCCAGACCTGCCGGGCCAGGGCAGCCGACCTACTCTTGGGAGCATGGCTCGAACGGCACAGAACGGGCACGACGCGCACGTCGTGCGGGTGCTGACGCTGCTCGCCGTCCTGCTCGGGCTCCTCGCGATGCACGGCGTCGCCAGCACTCATCACGCGCCGGCCGCAGCCGCCGAGCCTTCGGCGGCCGCTCAGCCGTACGACCCGCCCGAGGCGGGCCCCCACCACCAGGCGGCCACCGCTGCCGCGCAGCAGCCCAGCCCCCTGCCGGCCGGGCCCGCCACCCCGCCCTGCGACCAGGACTGCCCTGGTGCGCTCGCCGCGCTCTGCGTCGCCGTGCTCGCGGTGGCCGCAGAGCTGGCCGTCGCTGTCGTGCTCCGCCCTCATCGAGGTGTCGTCGCCGCACCGACGGTGTGCTCCGCCGACGCGCCCGCGTCCGCGCGGGCCGCGCTCCCTCCTCCCGATCCGGTCCGGGAGCTCTGCATCAGCCGGACGTGAGCCGACAGCACCGGCGCCCGCGACGGCGCCCACGGCCTGTCCGCACGTCCCCCTGACCGCAGACCCCGAACGGAGCACCACCATGAACAAGCGACACCTCACCGCCTCTGCCCTGCTCGCCTCGGCGCTCGTCCTCACCGCCTGCGGCAGCGACGCCGGCGACACCGCCGGCAGCACCAGCAGCGGAAGCAACGGCGGCAGCACGGCTTCCGAGACGGCGACGGGCAACGATGCCGACGTCGCCTTCCTGACCGGCATGACGCCCCACCACGAGCAAGCCGTCGAGATGAGCGAGATGGTCCTGGCGGCCGACCCGCCCGCCGAGGTCGCCGCCATCGCCCAGCAGATCAAGGACGCGCAGGACCCGGAGATCGAGCAGATGAAGACGATGCTCGCCGACCTCGGTCAGGACACCGGGGGCGCAGCCCACAGCGGCGGGCACAGCGCCGGGATGGCCGGCCATGGCGGGATGATGGACGACGATGAGATGGCGGCCCTCATGGACGCGAGCGGCGAAGACGCCGCCCGGCTCTACCTCGAGGGCATGATCCGCCACCACGAGGGCGCCATCGAGGCCAGCGACACGCAGATCGCGGACGGGCAGTACGCGCCCGCCGTCGACCTGGCGAAGACGATCAAGACGGCGCAGGCCGCTGAGGTCACCGAGATGCAGGCTCTGCTCCAGAGCCTCTAGCCCGAGCGGGCAGGCGACCGCCACGGGATCTCCGGGCCGGGCGACGCGCGTGGCGCGCCCGGCCAGCGGGGAGGATCCTGGCCGTGCGCCCCGCCGGCGGGCGCAGGGAGCGAGGACCCGTGTCCGATCAGCCCGTGCTCGACCAGCTTGTGGCCGAGCAGCCCCGGCCCGGCCGGTCCGTGCCTGACCCGGCGGCCAGCACTGCCCCGCGCACCCAGGACGCGCCCGGGCTCGACGTCCTGCCGGTGCTGACCGGCGACCTCTACGGCTACGAGCAGATGCTCGACGCGCAGGACCAGCGGGTGCTGGCGGACCTGCGGGACTGGCTCCAGCGGCGGGTCGCCCCGATCGCCAACGAGCAGTGGGAGAAGGCGGAGTTCCCGCACCACCTGGTGCCCGAGCTGGCCGAGCTCGGGGTCATCGGGCTGGGCTACGACCGACCGGGGCGACCGGCGGCGAGCCGGCTGCTGACGAGCTTCGTCACCCTCGAGCTGTCCCGGGTCGACACCTCGATGGCCACCTTCTTCGGCGTCCACAGCGGGCTGGCGATGGGGAGCATCGTGCTGCTCGGCTCCGACGAGCAGCGCGAGCGCTGGCTTCCGGACATGTACGCGCTCAGGAAGATCGGTGCGTTCGCGCTCACCGAGCCCGGCGGCGGGTCGGACGTTGCCCTCGGCCTGGACACCACCGCCCGGCGCGAGGGCGACGTGTGGGTGCTCGACGGCGCCAAGCGCTGGATCGGCAACGCGACCTTCGCCGACCTGGTCGTCGTATGGGCCAAGGACGTCGACGACGGCCGGGTCAAGGGCTTCGTCGTGCACCAGGACAACCCCGGCTTCACCGCCACCAAGATGGAGGGCAAACTCGCCCTGCGCGCGGTGCAGAACGCCGACATCGTGCTGGAGGGGTGCCGCGTCCCGGAGGCCGACCGGCTGCAGGGCGCGAACTCCTTCAAGGACACCGGCAAGGTCCTGCAGCTCACCCGCGGCGGCGTCGCATGGAGCTCGGTCGGCTGCCAGATGGGGGCCTACGAAGCAGCGCTCGCCTACGCACGGCAGCGCGAGCAGTTCGGCAAGCCGATCGGCGGCTTCCAGCTGGTGCAGGACCTGCTGGTGAGGATGCTCGGCAACGTCACCGCCTCGCTCGGCATGGTGGTCCGGCTGGCCGAGCTGCAGGAGGCCGGCACCTGCACCGACGCGCAGGCGGCGCTGGCCAAGGGCTGGTGCACCAGCCGGATGCGCGAGTCCGTCGGCTGGGCCCGCGAGGTGCTCGGCGGCAACGGGATCCTGCTGGAGAACGACGTCGCCCGGTTCTTCAACGACGCCGAGGCGCTCTACTCCTACGAGGGCACCCGCGAGATCAACACCCTCATCGTCGGCCGGGCGATCACCGGGCAGAGCGCGTTCGTCTAGGAGCAGAGCGTCCCGGCGTGCGCGGCCCGGCGGGCGCGCTTGGCGGCGTACATCGCGTTGTCGGCCTCGGCCAGCGCCGCCGGGAAACCGCGCAGCACGCTGATCGGCGCCCAGCCGACCGACCCGGCGACCCCGGACCGCTCCAGCGAGGCGTAGAGGCGCTCGATGCGCCCCGCCGCCTGCGCCTCGGTGCAGCCGGTCATGAGCAGGCCGAACTCGTCGCCGCCGAGCCGGGCCACCAGGTCGTGGCCGCGGACGGCGTCGCGGAGCGCGGCACCGGCAGCCCGGATGTAGTCGTCGCCGGCGTCGTGGCCCCGCTCGTCGTTGATCGCTTTGAGCCGGTCGAGGTCGATCACCACCACGACCGTCGGGTCGCCGGTGCGGCCGAAGCGCACGCTCTCGTCCTGCACGAGCCGCTCCCAGCCGCGCCGGTTGAGCAGGCCGGTGAGCACGTCGAGGTCGGCCTCGCTGCGGGCGGCCGAGGCGGCCCGGTCGGCCTCGTCGCGCTGCCGGTTGGCGGCCAGCACCATCGTCAGCAGCTGGCCGAGCAGCTGAAGCAGGGGAGCGGCAGCGGCGAAGGCGGGGTCGTCGGTGCGCACCTGCGGGTCGAGGCCGCAGATGGCGCCGAACAGGGTGCCGTCGGGCTCGCGGATGGGTGCTCCCGCGTACGTGCCGATGTCGACGGACCCGTTGACGGCCGCGGCGGCATAGGCCGGCACCGCCTGCGCGTCGGGGGCGTGCGCCGGCGCGGTCCCGGCGGCCATGTGGATGCAGAAGCTGTCCTCCCACGGGTGGGAGCCGCCCTGCGGCAGGCCGTAGTCGTTGCCCGGCGTCGAGGAACAGGTAGGTCTGCCGGCCGTTCCCGACCCGGGTCACCGCCCAGAACGCCAGCGGCACGTGCTCGGCGAGGTAGCCCAGGACGAGGCGGGCGGCCTCGTCGAAGGCCATCTGCGGGGACAGCACGGGCAGGGTCACGACGGGGTCCTCAGCTCGGCAGGCCCGGCCGGACAGCAGGAAGCCCTGGCCCCCCCGCATCGTCGCGGGGCAGGGCTTCCTGGATGGCTCGAACGGGCTAGTCCTGCTCCTCCTACTTCACGACGCGCTCGCGACGGCCGCGGCGGCGCGGGACGAGCAGCCCGGCGAGCAGTGCCAGGAGCCCGAGCAGGCCGAGCACGATCGGCAGGGTGCGGCCGACGAGGGTGAGCTGGTCGGCGGCGTCGGTGGCGTCGGCCAGCAGCTCCGCGGTGCTCTCCTCGGTGGTGACCAGCTCGGCATCGAAGATCGCGGTCTCCTCGCCCTCGGTGCCCAGCGAGGGCCGGAACGCGCGCCGCGGGTGGCTGCTGCCGCCGACGATGGCGCCGGTGCGCGGCTCGACGTAGATCACCCGGCCGAGGTTCTCGTAGATCTCCTCGGAGAAGATCGAGTCGACGTCGGGGGCGCCGAGCAGGCGGCCGGGGACGCCCTGCTGGCCCACGACCGCGGGCTCGGTTGGTCCGCTGCGGAACTCCATGACCTTGGTGCCCTGCAGGTCGACGTCGCCGACGTACTCGACCGCGTAGGCCTCGCCGAAGCTCGCGTCGTGCACCAGGTAGCTGCCCTGCTTGGTGTTGAACGGCAGCTTGACGGTGTAGGCCTCCTCGTGGCTGGGCCGGTCGCCGGTGCCGCCGGTGCCGATGCCGCTGTTGCGGTCCAGCAGGATCTTCTCGCGGATGACGTCGAGCGGGGCGTCGATCGCCTCCACCTCGGTGGTCTGCGACTGCTCGTAGACCGCGACGTCGTCGCCGCTGGCCTCGACGTCGCCACGCGTGACCCGGGTGACGGTGATCTCCTCACCGGTGGCGAACTTGAGCGTCTCCGGGTTGAGGTAGTCGCCGGTGCCTGTCGCGAAGACGATGGAGTAGGTGTCCAGGGGCGCCTTCTCGAGCCGCGGGACGACGAGCGTGGGGAGCAGGACGGCCAGAGCCAGCAGGAACGCCCCGAGACCGATCAGGGCAGTCGGTACAGCTCGTCGCATACTCTTCCTCCGCGTTCAGGGGGCACCGTGACGGGGGTCTCGGTGCCACGTGCCGGCGGGACGATACCGCTGCACGGGCTCCGCCCGGCGCACCGCTCGGGACGGGAGTGTTCGATCGCCACGCAGAACGACCCCGTGCCGCTCCCGCGCGCGGCCGCCGAGCCGTTGCTGAGCGCCGGGTCGGCGGCCCTGCCGGCCGAGGGCGGGCTGGAGAGCACCTCCCCGCACGAGCCCGGTACGCGCTCCGGCGCGCTCGACGGGCTGCGCGCACTGGCGGCGCTCGCGGTCGTCGTCACCCACGTCGGCTTCGAGAGCGGGCGCTTCCGCGAGGGTGCGATCGGCGCGGTCGTCGGGCGGATGGA
>JAJAYV010000166.1 GCA_026786045.1 Frankiaceae bacterium
GCGTCTACGGCGGCACCTTTCTCGTCTTCAGCGACTACATGCGCGGCGCCGTCCGCCTGGCGGCGCTGATGGGCCTGCCGGTGACCTACGTGTGGACGCACGACTCGATCGGCCTCGGCGAGGACGGCCCGACCCACCAGCCGGTCGAGCACCTGGCCGCGCTGCGGGCCATCCCGGGGCTCGACGTGGTGCGGCCCGCCGACGCCAACGAGACGGCTGTCGCGTGGCGCACGATCCTGGAGACGACCGACCGCCCGGCCGGCATCTGCCTGACCCGGCAGAACGTCCCCACCTTCGACCGCTCGGTCTTCGCCTCCGCCGAGGGCACCGCCCGCGGGGGGTACGTGCTGCGCGACGCCTCCAACGGCGCGCCGCAGGTGCTGCTCGTCGGCACCGGCTCCGAGGTGCAGATCTGCGTCGCGGCGCGGGAGGCGCTCGAGGCCGAGGACATCCCGACCCGCGTGGTGTCGATGCCGTGCGTGGAGTGGTTCCGCGCGCAGGACGAGGCGTACCGCAGGACCGTCTTCCCGAGCGACGTGAAGGCCCGCGTGTCCGTCGAGGCGGCCGTGTCGCAGGGCTGGCACGAGTGGGTCGGCGAGCACGGCGAGTGCGTGGCGCTGGAGCACTTCGGCGCGAGCGCGCCCTACACCGTCCTCTACGAGCAGTTCGGCTTCACCGCCGAGCGCGTGGTGGCGGCGGCGCATTCGTCGCTGTCGAAGCTGGGCATGACGACGAGCGGCAACTGAACCGATTTGAGGAGCGCACTGTGACCGACCCCCTGGCCGACCTCTCCGCCGCGGGCGTGGCGGTCTGGCTCGACGACCTGTCCCGCTCGCGCCTGCAGACGGGCAACCTCGCCGACCTGGTCCGCGACAGCTCCGTCGTCGGCGTCACCACCAACCCGTCCATCTTCCAGAAGGCGCTGTCCGAGGGCGCCGCCTACGACGAGCAGGTGCGCGACCTCGCGCTGCGCGGCACCGACGTCGGCGAGGCCGTCCGGATGCTGACGACCTACGACGTGCGCTGGGCCTGCGACGTGCTGAAGGACGTCCACGAGCGGACGGCCGGCGTCGACGGGCGGGTGTCGATCGAGGTCGACCCGCGGCTGGCCCAGTACACCGAGCGCACCGTGGCCGAGGCCAAGGCGCTGTGGTGGCTCGTCGACCGGCCCAACCTCTACATCAAGATCCCGGCCACCGTGCCGGGCCTGCCGGCGATCACCTCGGTGCTGGCCGAGGGCATCAGCGTCAACGTGACGCTCATCTTCTCGCTCGAGCGCTACGGCGCGGTCATGGAGGCCTTCCTCGCCGGGCTCGAGCAGGCCAAGGCCAACGGGTACGACCTGTCCCGCATCGGCTCGGTGGCGTCGTTCTTCGTCAGCCGGGTCGACAGCGAGGTGGACAAGCGCCTCGGTGCGGGCTCCGCTCTCCGGGGCCAGGCCGCGATCGCCAACGCCCGGCTGGCCTACGCGCAGTACGAGCAGGTCTTCGCCAGCGACCGCTGGAAGGCGCTCGAGGCGGCCGGCGCCCACCCGCAGCGCCCGCTGTGGGCGTCGACCGGCGTCAAGGACCCGGCGTACGACGACACGCAGTACGTCGTCGAGCTCGTCGCGCGCGGGACCGTCAACACGATGCCCGAGGCGACGCTGGAGGCGGTCGCCGACCACGGCGTTGTGCGCGGCGACACCGTGACCACCAGGTACGCCGACGCGCAGCAGGTGCTCGACGACCTCAAGGCCGCCGGCATCGACTACGACGACGTGGTGCAGCAGCTCGAGGAGGAGGGCGTCAGCAAGTTCGAGGACGCCTGGAACGACCTCATCGCGTCCGTGACCGACCAGCTCGAGAAGGCCGGCGCCGAGGTCATGCCGGCCGGCGCCGCCAAGCCGGCGGGCGACGGACCGGCCGCGGCGGCGCCCGAGGCCACCGCCCGATGACGGCTACCGGGGAGGCCGTCAGCGCTGGCGGGCTGACGGTCCAGACCGCCGGCGGCTCGCTGGTCGGCGCCGCCGAGGCGGTGCTCGCGTCTGCTCGTGACGCCGGCGTCGCCGTCGCGCTGGCCGGCAAGGACGCGACGCTCTGGGGGCCGGAGGCGACATCTGAGGCGAGCGTCCGGCTGGGCTGGCTCGACGTCGTCGACAAGGGCCGTGAGCTGCTGCCGGAGGTGCAGGTGCTGCGCGACGCACTGACCGCCGAGGGCGTCGACCGGGTCGTGCTGTGCGGCATGGGCGGGTCCTCGCTCGCCCCCGAGGTGGTGTGCGCGAGCGCCGGCGTGCCGCTGGTCGTCGTCGACACCACCGACCCCGGCCAGGTCCGCAGCGCGCTGGTCGAGCTCGCGCGCACCGTCGTCGTCGTGTCGAGCAAGTCCGGCGGCACCGTCGAGACCGACAGCCACCGCCGGGCGGCCCGGGCCGCCTTCGAGTCGGCCGGGATCGATCCGGCGCAGCGCGTCGTCGTCGTCACCGATCCCGGCTCGCCGTTCGAGACCGCCGCGCGCGAGGAGGGCAGCCGGGCGGTCTTCCTGGCCGACCCCGACGTGGGCGGCCGCTACTCCGCGCTGACCGCCTTCGGCCTCGTGCCCGCCGGGCTCGCCGGCGTCGACGTCGGCGCGCTGCTCGACCAGGCCGCCGCGCTGCTGCCGACGCTGTCCACCGACGACTCCCCCGCCCTGGCGCTCGGCGCCGTGCTCGGGGGCGGAGCCGTGGCCGGCCGCGACAAGCTCGTCCTGCCGCCGGCCGAGGGTCTGGTCGGCTTCGGCGACTGGGTCGAGCAGCTCGTCGCCGAGTCCACCGGCAAGCAGGGCAAGGGGCTGCTGCCCGTCGTGGTCGAGTCGGTCGACGCGCCCGGCACCGAGCCGGCCGCCGACAACCAGCTGGTCGTCGTCGGGACCTCCGCGCCCGCGCTGCCCGACGCGGGAACGGCGGTGACCGGGCCCCTGGGCGCGCAGTTCCTCGCCTGGGAGTACGCCACGGCGATCGTCGGCTGGTCGATGGCCACCAACCCGTTCGACCAGCCGAACGTCCAGGAGAGCAAGGACAACACCGGCGCCATCCTGTCGGGCGAGCCGCCCCCGGTCCGCGAGCCGCTGTTCGTCGAGTCCGGCGTCGAGGTGCACGCGACCGGCGACCTGCTCGCCTCGGTCGACACGCTGGCCGGTGCGCTCGACGCACTGCTCGCGGCCGTCCCGCAGCGCGGCTACCTCGCCGTCATGGCCTACCTCGACCGGCAGGCCGACGCTGACGCGCTCGGGCTGCGGGCGGCGCTCGCGGCGCGGCTCGCCCACCCGGTGACCTTCGGCTGGGCACCCCGCTTCCTGCACTCCACCGGGCAGTTCCACAAGGGCGGCCCGCAGACCGGGGCCTTCCTGCAGGTGACCGGCGCGGTGACCGAGGACCTCGAGGTCCCGGGCCGCGACTTCACCTTCGGCGGCCTGCAGGCCGCGCAGGCGCTCGGCGACCTGCGCGCGCTCAGCTCGCGCGACCGGCCGGTCCTGACGCTGCACCTCACCGACCGCGCGGCCGGGCTGCGGGCCCTGCTCGAGGCCGCCCGGCGATGAGCGCAGCACGGACGGCGCCGCACAACCCGCTGCGCACCCCCGGCGATCGGCGGCTGCCGCGCGTCCCCGACCCGTGCACGCTCGTGGTCTTCGGCGTAACCGGTGACCTGGCCCGCAAGAAGCTCATCCCGGCGGTCTACGACCTGGCCAACCGCGGGCTGCTGCCGCCGGGCTTCGCGCTGCTCGGCTTCGCCCGGCGCGACTGGGGCGACGCGGAATTCGAGGAGCTGGCCAAGCAGGCGGCGCAGAAGGGCGCCCGCACCGAGTTCCGCGACTCGACCTGGGCGCGGCTGACCGGGGCGATGAAGTTCCTGCCGGGCTCCTTCGACGACGACGCCGCGTTCGACCGGCTCGCCGAGACGCTGCGCGAGCTCGACCGCACGCACGGCACGCAGGGCAACGCCGCGTTCTACCTGTCGATCCCGCCGACGGCCTTCCCGATGGTGCTCAAGCAGATGCAGCGGACCGGCATGGCCGACAACGCCGAGTCCGGTGGCTGGCGCCGGGTGGTCGTCGAGAAGCCGTTCGGCCACGACCTGCCGTCCGCCGTCGCGCTCAACGCGCTCGTCGACGACGTCTTCACCGCCCAGGACGTCTTCCGGATCGACCACTACCTGGGCAAGGAGACGGTCCAGAACCTGCTGGCGCTGCGCTTCGCGAACACGCTGTTCGAGCCGATCTGGAACAGCCACTTCGTCGACTCCGTGCAGATCACCATGGCCGAGGACGTCGGCATCGGCACCCGCGCCGGCTTCTACGAGGAGACCGGCGCGGGCCGCGACGTGCTGCAGAACCACCTGCTCCAGCTGCTCGCGCTCACCGCGATGGAGGAGCCGGTCGGCTTCGACGCCGAGAGCCTGCGCACCGAGAAGCGCAAGGTCCTCGGCGCTCTCAAGCCGCCGACCGACCTCGAGCACCACGCCGTGCGCGGCCAGTACCAC
>JAJAYV010000167.1 GCA_026786045.1 Frankiaceae bacterium
CGCGACGGTCTCGCGCAGCTGTGCGTCGAGCCGGTCGACCAGGTAGCTGCGCAGCGCGACCGTCCCCGCCAGGCTGGTGGCCAGGACGACGAGGCCGAGGGTCGCCAGCAGCAGCGCGACCAGCTGGGTGCGCAGCGGCAGCCGCGCGAGCCGGCCGGTCACGACAGGCCCGACGGGCCCTTGGGCTGCCGCAGGACGTAGCCGACCCCGCGCACGGTGTGCAGCAGGCGCGGCTCCGACTGGTCCACCTTCTTGCGCAGGTAGGAGACGTAGGACTCCACGACGTTGCCGTCGCCGCCGAAGTCGTAGTTCCACACGTGCTCGAGGATCTGCCGCTTGCTCAGCACCCGACCCGGGTTCTGCAGGAAGTAGCGCCGCAGGTTGAACTCCGTCGGCGAGAGCTCGACCTCGCGCTCGCCCTCCCACACCTCGTGCGAGTCGTCGTCGAGCACGAGGTCGCCGTACGCCAGCCGCGCGGTCGCCGGCGCCACGGCGGGGCTGCCGGTACGGCGCAGCACGGCGCGGATGCGCGACGACCTCCTCGAGGCTGAACGGCTTGGTGACGTAGTCGTCGCCGCCGAGGGTCAGTCCCTGCACCCGGTCCTCGGTCGCGTCCTTGGCGGTCAGGAACACGACCGGGACGCAGTCCCCGCGGCTGCGCAGCGTCGAGGCGACCGCGAAGCCGTCCAGCCCCGGCATCATCACGTCGAGCACGAGCAGGTCGGGCGAGAACTCACGCACCTTGTTCAGCGCGTCGGCGCCGTTGGTCGCCGTCGCCACCTCGAAGCCGGCGAAGCGCAGGCTCACCGACAGCAGCTCAAGGATGTTCGGCTCGTCGTCGACGACGAGCAGACGGGCCTCGGGGCTGTACGGGGGTCATGCGCGGACTCCGTCTCTCGGTGGGGACCAGGCTGTCGCGCCGGTCTGGCAGTCGGCTGACCGTTCCCTGTGCGTTCCCTGTGAGCAGACCACGGCCGCCAGGGTCAGGCGGCTGCGTGCGAGGCGATCCAGGCGTCGATCTCGGCCCACTTCTCGTACAGCCACTCCTCCTGCGCGCGACGCTCCCGCGGCACCTCGTCGGCCGGGACGAACCACCAGCGGAGCCGGACGGTCTGGTCCATCGGCAGGCCGTCCCACAGGTCGACGACGGTCGACAGGTGCTCGAGCCCGGTGTGCGCGACGAAGACGACGTCGGCGTGCGGGGCGGCCTCCAGCGCGGCGGCCACGCCGCCCGGGCGCGGAGCCAGCACGTGACGCATCGCCTCCGCCCGGCGCGCCTGCTCGAGCAGGCCCTTGCCGCGCAGCCGGTCGATCGCGCGCAGCCGCCGGGACTCCGAGAAGTTGCCGCCCTCGGGGAAGATGAGCAGCGCGTCCTCCTCCCCCAGCCCGGTCGCGAGATCGGCGACGCGACTGGTCATCTCACCGGCCGAGCCAAGGAACGCCGAGGGGACGCGGTTGAGGTAGACGTCGAGCAGCGGGTCCCACTGCAGGACGTCCTTGAGCACGATCCGCGGCCGCCGCAGGTGGGCGCGGTCCATGAGCGTGCGCACCAGCAGCAGCGAGTCGCCCGGGCCGGCGTGCCGGCTGAGCACCACCATCGCGTTCGTCGACCCGAGCACCCCGTCGTCGAGCGGCGACCACGACACGCCGTCGGTGTCGAGCTGCAGGTGGAACACCCACGTCGCCGTCGCCAGCAGCTCGGCGAGCAGGCCGCGCAGCACCGCGTAGTGGGCCCGCTGGAACAGCGGCGAGCGCAGCCTCCAGCCGAAGCCGCTGGCGATCCACAGCGCGAGCGCGAGGGCGAGCCCCACCGCCTCGAGCAGCAGGTAGACCAGCGCGAAGGCGAGCATCCGCAGCACCCGCCACCGTCCGGGCAGCAGCGACGACGCGAGCACCGCGCCGAGCACGAGCAGCGGCAGCAGGGTGACCGCGAAGACCAGCCCGAGCACGACGAGGAACGACAGCGGCCGGCGCACCCAGCGGGGCGGCAGCGGGACGGTCACGGCAGCCCGGCCAGGTAGTCCGCGGTCGCCTCGTGCGCCCGCTCCACCCGGCGGGCGACGCGGCGCAGGTCGCGGTAGCGCAGCGCGGCCAGCCCCTCGGGCGGGTCGTCGCCGTTGGGGAGCACGTGCACGACCACGTCGTCGGGCAGCCGCGCCATGTCGCTGGCGAACCGGTGCCGCCGGGCGATCTCGAAGGCGACGAGCGCGACCTCCCACGGCCGCGTGGGCGCGGTCAGCGGCCGCTCGATCCGGCCGACCTGCAGCACGTAGACGGTCCGTGCGCCGAGCTCCACGGCCCGGCTCACGGGGATGGAGTTCACCAGCCCGCCGTCGAGGAAGTGCTCGTCGCCGATCTGCACCGGCGCCAGCAGGCCGGGCACGGCCGCCGACGCCATGACCGCGTCGGACAGCGAACCCTCGGTGAACCAGTGCTCGGCGGCCCGCTCGATCGAGGCCGCGACGCACTGGAACGGGACGGCGAGGTCCTCGATCCGCTCCACGGTGAGGTTGTCGGCCAGCAGCTGGCGCAGCGGCCCCCGCCCGTGCAGGTGGGTGCGGCTGCGGACGGCGCGGCCGACCCGCTGGGCCACCGAGCCGCTGAAGACGCCGCCGTCGGCCGACATCTGCCGCCACAGCTCGGCCAGCCGCACCGTCGTCTCGACGCTCGGGTCAGCGGCGAGGAAGGCGCCGTTGAGCGCGCCGACGGACGTGCCGACCACCAGGTCGGGGGTGATCCCGGCCTCCAGCAGGGCCCGCAGCATGCCCACCTCACCGGCCCCGAGCACCCCGCCGCCGCCGAGGACGAAGGCGACGTCGTGACCAGTCATGCGCACGACCTTCCCACCTGCTTCAGGCGGGACTCGCGCGCGTCGATGGGACCAGAGCCCCCAGCTGCACCCCTTCGACCGAGGACGGCCCGTCGTGCGACTCGCCCGCTACGCGCGTGTGCTCGCCTGCGCGCTGGTCCTCGCGGCGGTGGCGGCCACCCCCGCGTCCACGGCGGCTGCCGAGACGGCCGCGTGGGGCGAGCAGCAGGGCGAGCAGCTGCGCGCCGAGGTCGACCGGGTCGGCCAGGAGCTCGAGCAGGGCGCAGTCGCCTACGAGCAGGCCGAGGCCGAGCTGGCCCGGCTGACCCAGCAGCAGTTCGCGGCCCGCGCGGACCGGGAGGCGCTGCTCGATGC
>JAJAYV010000168.1 GCA_026786045.1 Frankiaceae bacterium
GCGCAGACTGCCCGCGTGACGCGCCTGCCCGCTGCCGCGCTCGCGCTGGCCCTGCTGCTGGCCGGCTGTGGTTCCGGCGACGACCCGACGGTGGCCGCGCCTTCTCCGTCCTCCTCGCCGTCGCCGTCGCCGACGCCGAGCGTGACTCCCAGCCCCGTTCCCGTCGAGCCGGCGCCTGTCGCCGCGCCGCAGTGGGAGGGCTGCGAGGGGGCCTTCGAGTGCGCGACCTTGACCGTCCCGCTCGTCGAGGGCGAGCCCGCGACCGTCGACCTCGCCCTGACCCGGCTGCGGACTGCCGCGGCTGAGGGCCGGATCGGCTCGCTCGTCGTCAACCCGGGCGGCCCGGGGGCGTCGGCCGTCGACTACCTGCAGCGGGGGTGGCAGCTGGTGCCCGAGCGGGTGCGGGCGCGCTTCGACCTCGTCGCCTTCGACCCGCGGGGCGTCGGCCGCAGCTCGCAGGTCCGCTGCGGGACGACGGCCGAGCTCGACGCGTACTTCGCCGTCGACCCTGCGCCCGACGACGCCACCGAGCTGCGGGCGCTCGAGGACGCCAACGCCGCCTTCGTCCGCGGCTGCGCGGCCCAGGCCGGCGGGCTGCTGCCGCACGTCTCGACCGAGCAGGCCGCGCTCGACCTCGAGCGGGTCCGCGCTGCGATCGGCGACGAGCGGCTGACCTACCTCGGCTACTCGTACGGCACCTCGCTCGGCGCGGCCTACCTCGACGCCTTCCCGACGCGGGTGCGGGCGATGGTGCTGGACGGCGGCATCGACCCCGAGCTGACCTGGGAGGGCCTGCTTGAGGGGCAGTCCACGGGCTTCGACCGGGCGCTGGAGGAGTTCCTGGCCGACTGCGACGTGTTCGACTGCGCCTACCGGTCTGCTGTCGAGGGCGACCTCCTGCAGGCCTACGACCGGCTGGCGGCGCGCGTCGAGACGTCGCTGCTGCCCACCGGCCAGGCACGCGTCGTCGGGCCGGCCGAGCTCTCGCTCGGCGTCGGCGCGGGGCTCTACAGCCGGTCCAGCGGCTGGCCCGCTCTCGCCGCCGCGCTGGCCGCGGCCGAGCGGGGCGACGGTGGCCCGCTGCTCGCGCTCAACGACCAGTACCTCGGCCGCGGCCCGGACGGCTACGAGGGCACGACCGAGGCCCTGTCCGCCGTCGTCTGCCTGGACCGGCAGTGGCCGCGGGAGACGGCGCCCTACGTCGCGCTGGCCGAGCGCGTCCGCGCCACCGCACCGCGCTTCGGGCCGTCGATCGCGCTGTCGGGCCTGGTCTGCGCCGGCTGGCCAGTCCCTCCTGTGGGCGGGCCGCAGCGCGTGACCGCGCCGGGCTCCCCGCCGGTCCTGGTGGTCGGCACGACCCGCGACCCCGCGACGCCGTACGCATGGTCGGTCGCGCTCGCCGAGCAGCTGTCCGGCGGCGTTCTGCTCACCTACGACGGCGACGGCCACACCGTCTACCGGACCGGCGGACCCGGCTGCGTGCGCGAGGTCGTCGACGCCTACCTGCTCGAAGCGGACGAACCGCCCGTCACCATCTGCTGATCCGTGCGCCGGCGGCGCGGGTGGAAGGCTGTCGCAGTGACGACCCCTCGCCGCAGCGCCCGCCGGAAGATCGCGGTGGCCACCTGGCGAGCGCCCCGGGAGAGCCGGCTGCACGCCCGGATGGCCGTCGACGCCACCGCAGCCCTGGAGTACTGCCGGCGCCGGCGCGAGGCCACCGGCGTGCTGGTCACGCCCGGCGTCGTGGTTGGGATGGCCTTCGCCCGCGGTGTCCTCGGCGTGCCCGAGTTCCTCAATCGCGTGGTCTTCGGCCGGATCGTGCCCTTCCCGACCCAGGACGTCGCGTTCGCGGTCGACATCGGCCAGGGCGAGGACCTGGCCCCCACGAAGGTGTGCGACGTCGACGGCAAGGGCGTGGTCGACGTGGCCCGCGAGCTCGCCGCCGGCGCTGCCCGGCTGCGGGCGCGCGAGGACAGTGACTACGAGACGACCAGCGGGATCGCGAACGCCGTGCCGTGGTTCGCGCTTCGCCCGGTCCTCGCGGCCGCCTCGCTGCTCAACGGCGGGATCGGGGTGCGGGCGTTCGGCCAGCCCGCGCACCCGCTCGGCTCGCTGCTCGTCACCAACATCGGCTCGTTCGGCCTCGACGAGGGCTACGTCGCGCCGGTGCCGCTGGCCCGGGTGCCGCTCTACGTCTGCGTCGGCGCGGTCAACGACGCCCCCATGGCCATCGACGGGCAGGTCGTCGTCCGGCCCCAGCTGGTGATGACGGCGACCGCCGACCACCGCCTCGTCGACGGCGCCCACGCCGCAGCGCTGGCCCGCTACGTACGGGCGGCGATGGCCGACCCCGACGTGCTGGACCAGACGGTCACCTAGGGCAGCCCGGCCAGCCGGAGCAGCGCGGTCGCGACCGCGGCGATCACGACGACGGGCAGCACGCCCACCCCGCGCAGCAGCAGCACCCCGGCGACGGCCACCCCCGCGGTGTCGGCGCCGATCTGCACGCGGGTGCCGTCCGCGGCGGCGTTGGTGATGACGAGCGCCGCCAGCAGAGCCGGCGCGAGCAGCAGGACCACCCGGGTGAAGGACGCCGGCAGGGGCCGGTCGCCGAGCAGCGCCGGACCGACCCCCTTGATCGCGAAGGTCACCAGCGCGACGAGCGCGATGGTCGGCCAGACGCTCACGGCCGCGTCCGCAAGCCGACCAGCGCGGCTCCGCTCGCGACGAGCACCGGCACGCCGACCGGCACGACGGGGACGAGCGCCAGAGCGAGCGCCGCACCGGCCAGCGCCACGCCGTACGACGTGCGGGTGCCCTTGCGCAGCTCCGCGACGAGCAGGGCGAGGAAGAACGCCGGGAAGACGGCGTCGAGCCCGAGTGCCTGCGGGTCGATCCGGTCGGTGAGCACGCCGAGCGCCGTGCCGACGACCCAGCAGGCGTACTGCGGCGCGCTGTGGCCGAACAGGAACCAGCGGTCGAAGGTCCCGTCCTCGCGCAGCGCGAGCGCCCAGGACGAGTCGACGACCGCCTGCCCCTGCAGCGCGCGGCGGAAGCGGCCGCCGGGCAGCGACGGGCCCAGGGCAACACCCATCGGCAGGAAGCGGGAGTTCATCAGCGCCGCCGCGCCGACGGCCGCGCCGACTCCGCCGCCGGCCGCGAGGATGCCGATGCTGGCGAACTGCGCCGACCCGGCGTAGACGACCGCCGACATGACGATCGCGGCGAGCGGGGACAGGCCGGCCGCGGTGGCGACCGCGCCGAAGGAGAAGCTCAGCAGCAGCGCGGCCGCAGCGTACGGCGGGGAGACGCGGAGCCCGGCCCGCAGCCGCTGGCGGTCCACGACGTCCTACCTCTCACGAGTGCCCCCGGCAGGATTCGAACCTGCGCCTACGCCTCCGGAGGGCGCCGCTCTATCCCCTGAGCTACGGGGGCTCGGGGCGGTCCGGACGCTACCAGTCGGTGGCCGTCACCCTGGTGGCTCCGGTGCGGCCGACCGCGCC
>JAJAYV010000169.1 GCA_026786045.1 Frankiaceae bacterium
CCACACCCCGCAAACCCATCCCACTATGTTTGTCGCGGGGGCGCGGAGTTGTTAAAACCCCACCGGCGGGGCCGGGCCCGGCGCCGACGGCCCGGTCGCCGGCGCGCGCGTGGTGGAGGTCGCCTGATGGCCGTCAACCTCGTCAACCTCGAGAGCGTCACCGTCGCGCACGGCACCCGGCTGCTCATGGACGGGGTCTCGCTCGGCGTTTCCGAAGGCGACCGGATCGGCATCGTCGGGCGCAACGGCGGCGGCAAGACCACGCTGCTCAAGACGCTGGTCAAGGCCGAGGAGCCGCACTCCGGCCGGGTCACCCACACCAGCGGGCTGCGCGTGGGCGTGCTCACCCAGGACGTCCGCGTCGACGTCCGGCTGACCGCCCACCAGGCGATCCTCGGCGAGACCGCCGAGCACACCTGGGCCGGCGACGCGCGGGTGCGCGAGGTCCTCGACGGCCTAGGCCTGCACGGCATCGGCCTGGACAGCCTGATCGAGACG
Source organism: Frankiaceae bacterium (assembly GCA_026786045.1). Lineage (GTDB taxonomy): Bacteria > Actinomycetota > Actinomycetes > Mycobacteriales > SCTD01 > SCTD01. The sequence goes on from JAJAYV010000169.1 coordinate 499, forward strand.
ATGTCCGGCGGCGAGCGCCGCCGCGTCGCGCTGGCCTCGCTGCTGGTGCAGGAGTGGGACCTGCTCGTGCTCGACGAGCCCACCAACCACCTCGACGTCGAGGGTGTCGCGTGGCTGGCCGCCCACCTCACGCAGCGCTCCTCCTCCCAGGCCCACCTGGTGGTCACCCACGACCGGTGGTTCCTCGACGAGGTCAACACCACCACGTGGGAGGTGCACGACGGCGTCGTCGACGCCTACGAGGGCGGCTACTCCTCGTACGTCCTGGCCCGCGCCGAGCGCGACCGGATGGCCTCCACCGCCGAGCAGAAGCGCCTGCAGCTGGTGAAGAAGGAGCTCGCCTGGCTGCGGCGCGGCCCGCCCGCGCGCACCAGCAAGCCGCAGTTCCGGATCGACGCGGCCAACGCCCTCATCGCCGACGAGCCGCCGGCGCGCGACGACATCGCCCTGCAGCGGTTCTCCGCCGCCCGGCTCGGCAAGACGGTGTACGAGCTGCACGACGTGACGCTGGCCTTCGCCGACCGGGTGCTCTTCGACGGCGTCGACTGGAACATCGGGCCGGGCGACCGCATCGGCATCGTCGGGGTCAACGGCGCCGGCAAGTCGACGATGCTCAAGATGCTCGTCGGGCAGCAGGCGCCCGACAGTGGCCGCATCGTCGTCGGCCAGACGGTCAAGCCCGCCTACCTCTCGCAGGAGGTCGCGGAGCTCGACCCGGCGCTGCGCGTGCTCGAGGCGGTCGAGCAGGTCGCCAAGGTCGTCGACCTCGGCGGCGGCAAGACGGTCGGCGCGTCCACGCTGGCCGACCGCTTCGGCTTCACCGGCAACGCCCAGTGGACCCGCGTCGGGGACCTGTCGGGCGGTGAGCGCCGGCGGCTGCAGATCCTGCGGCTGCTCATGGGTGAGCCCAACGTGATCCTGCTCGACGAGCCGACCAACGACCTCGACATCGACACGCTCAACGCCCTCGAGGACCTGCTCGACGGCTGGCCCGGCACCCTCGTCGTCGTCAGCCACGACCGGTACTTCCTCGAGCGGGTCACCACCGTCACCGCCTCGCTCATGGGCGACGGCACCGTGGCGGCGCTGCCGGGCGGGGTCGACGAGTACCTCGCCACTCGGGTCAAGGCCGCGCCGGCCAGCGCGCCCAAGAGCAAGGGCGGCGGTGACACCCGCGCGGCGAAGAAGGAGCTGTCACGGGTCGAGCGGGAGATCGCCCGGCTGGACAAGAAGGAGAAGGAGCTGCACGCCGCGCTCGCGGCGGCGGCGGCCGACTTCGGGCGGGTCGCCTCGCTCGACGAGCAGCTGCGCGGCGTGCACGCCGAGAAGGTCGCCCTCGAGGACTCCTGGCTCGAGCTCTACGAGTCCACCGAGGCCTGACCCGCCGGCGCCCTGCGTCCGCTGCACCGGCTCGCCGACCGGCGCTTGCCTAGCGAGTTCGGCGGCCGGTACTGAGCGTGGGCGCGGTCTCCAGGCCAGACAGGCCGTTCCAGGCCAGGTTGACCAGGTGGGCGGCGACCTCGTTCCGGCCCGGAGTCGCGGCGTCGAGCCACCACTGGCCGACCAGCGCGACCTGCCCGACCAGCGCCTGGCTGTAGAGCCCGGCCAGCGTCGTCTCGAATCCGCGGGCCGCGAACTCCGCCGCGAGGATGTGCTCCACCTTCGCGGCGACGTCGCTGATGATCGTCGCAAAACCGCCGCTGTCCGCGAGCTGGGCCGGCGACTCGCGCACCAGGATGCGGAACCCGTCGGACTCGTCCTCGACGTAGGTGAGCAGCGCGAGGGTCGCCTGCTCGAGCAGCCGCCGCGGCGAGTCGGCGGTGAGCGCGCCGGTGAAGCTGGTGATCAGGCGCTGGACCTCGCGGTCGACGACGACGGCGTACAGCCCCTCCTTGCCGCCGAAGTGCTCGTAGACGACCGGCTTGGAGACGCCCGCCCGCAGGGCGATCTCCTCGACGGAGGTGCCGTCGAAGCCGCGCTCGGCGAACAGCCGCCGGCCGACGTCGAGCAACTGGTCGCGGCGCTGGCTGCCGGTCATCCGCACGCGACGCACGGGGACGGGCGCGGGGGTGGTCACCCGGGCAGTGTCGCGCGGAACGCTCAGGTGCGGGCGACGCGGCGCGCCTGGAGGCGCTCGCGCCTGGGCCAGCGCACGTCGTGCGCCCAGCCGAGCTTCTCGAAGCCGCGGATGAGCTCAGCGCTGGTGTCGAACTGCCACCGGTCGACGCCGTGACGGGCGGCGGTCGGGTCGGCGTGGTGCAGGTTGTGCCAGCTCTCGCCCATCGAGATCAGCGCCAGCGGCCAGACGTTGCGCGACTCGTCGCGGGTGAGGAACGGCTTGTCGCCGAAGGCGTGGCAGATCGAGTTGATCGACCAGGTGACGTGGTGCAGGACGGCGACCCGCACCAGGCTGGCCCAGAAGAAGGCGGTGGCCGCGCCGTACCAGAAGCCGTCCCCGACGGTGGCGGCCCACACGCCGCCGACGACGGCCGGCAGCACCAGACTGATGGCGACCCAGAGCGGGAACAGCTTGTTGACGCGGTGCACGGCCTTGTCGTCCAGCAGGTCGGGAGCGAAGCGCTTCTGGTCGGTCTGCTCGACGTCGAAGAGCCAGCCGACGTGGGCGTGCCACAGGCCCTTGCACAGCGCGCGGAAGCTCGTGCCGTAGCGCCAGGGGCTGTGCGGGTCGCCCTCCTTGTCGGAGAAGGCGTGGTGGCGGCGGTGGTCGGCGACCCAGCGGGTGACCGGGCCCTCGATGGCCATCGAGCCGGCGATCGCGAGCGCGACGCGCAGCGGCGTGCCGGCCTTGAACGACCCGTGCGTGAAGTAGCGGTGGAAGCCGACGGTGATCCCGTGCCCCGTGACGGCGTA
>JAJAYV010000170.1 GCA_026786045.1 Frankiaceae bacterium
ACGTCACGCTGGCCTCGGCCTCCGACGCGGTCATCCTCGGCTTCAACGTCCGGGCCGAGGGCAACGCCCGCGACCTGGCCGACCGCGAGCACGTCGACGTCCGGTACTACTCGGTCATCTACGCGGCGATCGAGGACGTCGAGGCGGCCCTGAAGGGCATGCTCAAGCCGGAGTACGAGGAGGTCTCGCTCGGCACCGCCGAGGTCCGTGAGGTCTTCCGAGTGCCGAAGATCGGCAACATCGCCGGCTCGATCGTGCGCAGCGGCCTGATCCGACGCAACACCAAGGCCCGGCTGCTCCGCGACAGCGTCGTGATCAAGGACGACCTGTCGGTCGAGTCCCTGCGCCGCTTCAAGGACGACGCGACCGAGGTCCGCGAGGGCTACGAGTGCGGTATCGGTCTCGGCAAGTTCAACGACATCAAGAACGGCGACATCATCGAGACCTGGGAGATGCGGGAGATCCCTCGCACGTAAGTCCGCCTACGGGCGGTGGAAGGTGCTCGGACCTGCTTCGCCTTACGGTCCTACGCCTCCCACCGCCGCTCCGGCTCCGTACGTCCGGGCATCTCGAGCCGCGGGGGAGCCAGGGGGCTGACTCTCGGCACGGTGAGGAGGGCTAGGGGTGTTCACCGGTTCGCTGGCCGTCGACGTGCTGCTGGGGGACGTGCGGTCGTTGAAGGAGAAGCGGTCGGTGGTGCGGCCGATCGTGGCCGAGCTCAAGCGCAAGCACGACGTGAGCGCGGCCGAAGCAGGTCACCTGGACCTGCACCGGCGCGCGCTCATCGGGGTCGCGGTCGTCGCCGCCGACGCCCAGCACGTACGTGAGGTGCTGGACGCCTGCGAGAGGCTGGTCGCGGCCCGTCCGGAGGTCGAGGTGCTCTCGGCCCACCGGCAGTTGATCAAGGAAGCGGACGAATGAAGGGAGGGCCGTCGGCATGGTTGATGTAGCCCGCGCGCGCAAGCTCGCGGTCCGGATCCGCGAGGTGGTCTCGATGACGCTGGAGACCCAGGTGAAGGACCCGCGCCTCGGCATGGTCACCATCACCGACGCCAAGCTCACCCCCGACCTGCGCGAGGCGACGCTCTACTACACCGTCTACGGCAGCGACGAGGAGCGGCAGAGCAGCGCCATGGCGCTGGAGTCGGCCAAGGGCGTCCTGCGCAAGACCGTCGGCCAGCAGACCGGCGTGCGCTACACCCCGTCGCTGCAGTTCATCGCCGACGTCGTGCCCGAGACGGCCGGCAAGATCGAGGAGCTGCTCGCGCAGGCCCGCGCCGAGGACGCGCGGGTGCAGTCCATCGCCGAGAGCGCCTCGCCCGCGGGCGACGCCGACCCGTACCGCGCGCCGCGCCCCCTCGACGAGGACGACGAGGACGACGGCGGCATCCGGGTCACGCAGGCCGTGCCGGAGGACGACCGGGCGTGAGCCCGGACCCCCTGGACACCGTCGCCGGCCTGCTGGCCGGCGCCGACTCCGTCGCGCTGGCCTGCCACGTCGGTCCCGACGGCGACGCGCTCGGGTCGATGCTCGGCCTCGGCGCGGCGCTGCGCGGGCTCGGCAAGGACGTCGTCGCCTCCTGGGGCGGCGATCCGTTCGAGGTGCCGGCGGCGTATTCCTTCCTGCCGGCGCTGGACCTGCTGGTGCCGCCGACGGACTTCCCGGCCGCGCCGCCGCTGCTGGTCACGCTCGACACCGGCAGCCCGGACCGGCTCGGCTCGTTGGCCGACCGGCTGGCCAGCGCCGCCTGCGTGGTGGTCGTGGACCACCACGCGAGCAACACGCTCTACGGCACGGTCAACCTCGTCGACGCCACGGCAGCCGCGACGGTAGTGCTCGTGGAGCAGCTGCTCGAGCGTCTCGGCGCTCAGTTGACGCCCGACGTCGCCGTTGCGCTCTACACCGGGCTGGTCACCGACACCGGTTCGTTCAAGTACTCCGCGACGACGCCGGCGGTGCACGAGCTGGCGGCGCGGCTGCTGGCCACCGGCATCCGGCACGACCTCATCAGCCGGGCGATCTACGACACCGCGCCGTTCGCCTACCTCGGGCTGCTGGGCGGGGTCGCCGCGCGCGCCGCGCTCGAGCCGGCCGCCGTCGGCGGGCTCGGGCTGGTGTGGAGCACGGTGCCGGCCGAGGCCTTCGCCGAGAGCGGGCTGGGGCTCGCGGACGTCGAAGGCGTGATCGACGTGGTCCGCACGGCCCGCGAGGCCGAGGTCGCCGTCGTGCTCAAGGCCGACCCGCTCGAGGGTGGGTGGAAGGTGTCGACCCGCAGCAAGGGCGCCGTCGACGTCGGACTGGTCTGCACCGCGCTCGGCGGCGGTGGGCACCGCTTCGCCGCGGGCTACAGCAGCTCGCGGACCGCGGACGACGTGCTGGCCGAGCTGCGGGCAGCGCTGGCCAGCGCCCCGCACCTGCCCTCCTGATGGCCGCCCCCGACGGGCTGCTCGTCGTCGACAAGCCGGCCGGCTGGACCTCCCACGACGTGGTTGGCCGGGTCCGGCGGCTCGCCCAGACCCGCAAGGTCGGCCACGCCGGCACGCTCGACCCGATGGCCACCGGGGTGCTGGTGCTCGGCATCGGCCGGGCCACCCGGTTGCTCGGCCACCTCGCGCTGACCGACAAGGCCTACGACGCGACGATCCGCCTCGGCGCCACGACGGTCACCGACGACGCCGAGGGCGAGGTCAACGAGGTGCGAGACGCGAACGCCGTGACCGACGCCGCCGTGGCGGAGGTGATGTCGGCGCTCACCGGCGACCTGCAGCAGGTGCCGTCGTCGGTCTCGGCGGTGAAGGTCGACGGCGTGCGCTCCTACGCCCGCGTGCGCGCGGGGGAGGCGGTCGAGCTCAAGGCCCGCGCGGTGACCGTGTCCCGCTTCGCCCTGCTCGCGCGCCGCGGCGACGACCTCGACGTCGCCGTGGAGTGCACCTCCGGCACCTACGTCCGCGCGCTGGCCCGCGACCTCGGCGCGGCGCTCGGTGTCGGCGGCCACCTCACGGCGCTGCGCCGCACGCGCGTCGGGGCGTTCGGCCTCGACGTCGCC
>JAJAYV010000171.1 GCA_026786045.1 Frankiaceae bacterium
GGGTCGAACGCCGCCTTGATCCGCGCCATCAGCGCCCGCTCCGCCGACCCGAGCTGCCGATCCAGGTAGGGCTGCTTGAGCAGGCCGACCCCGTGCTCGCCGGTGAGCGTGCCCCCGAGCGCCAGGGTCGCCGTCACGATCCGCTCGAAGGCGTCGTTCGCCGCCCGCACCTGCGCCGGGTCGGTCGCGTCGTAGACGATCGTCGGGTGCAGGTTGCCGTCACCGGCGTGGCCGAAGGTCCCGATCAGGACACCGCACTGCTGTGCGATCTGCTCGACCGCGCGCACCAGGTCGGGCACCCGCGGGACCGGCACGGACACGTCGTCGAGCAGGGTCGTCCCCAGCTGCTCGAGCGCCGGGTAGGCAGCGCGCCGGGCGGCGAGCAGCGCCTCGCCCTCGGCGACATCGTCGGTCGACGCGACGTACGACGCGCCGGCGCGCTCGCAGGCCAGCGCGCACAGCCGAGCCTGCTCGGCGGCGTCCGCGCCGTCGCACTGCAGGAGCAGCAGCGCGCCGGTGCCGGCGTCCAGGCCCATGTGCGTCATCGCCTCCACCGCAGCCACTGTCGTGCGGTCGAGCAGCTCGAGCAGCGACGGTTCGGCCGTCGCCATGACCGCGACGATGCCCTCGCCCGCGGCGGCGACGTCGTGGAACGACGCGACCACGGTCGCCGGCGGGCGGGGCGGGGGCCGCAGCCGCACCGTCACCTCGACGACGACCGCCAGCGTTCCCTCAGACCCGACGAGCAGGCGGGTGAGGTCCAGCCCGGTGACGTCCTTGCGCGTCGTGCTGCCGGTGCGCACGACGGTCCCGTCGACGAGCACCGCGGCGAGGGCGGCGACGGCGTCGGCGGTGACGCCGTACTTCAGGCAGCAGCTCCCGCCGGCGTTGGTCGCGACGTTGCCGCCGATCGTCGAGATGGCCCGGCTGGCCGGGTCCGGTGGGTACCAGAGGCCGTGCGCGGCGACGGCGGCCGCGAGATCGGCGGTCAGCACGCCCGGCTCGACGGTTGCCGTCCGCCCCGCGACGTCGACGGCGAGCACCCGGTCCATCGCCGCCAGGCTGAGCACGATGCCGCCGTCGACGGCGTTGGCGCCGCCCGTCAAGCCGGTACCGGCGCCGCGCGGCACCACCGGCACGCCGTGCGTCGAGGCGAAGCGCAGCGTTGCTACGACGTCGTCGACGTCGCGGGCGCGGACCAGCGCGAGCGGCGCCCCCGCCGCCGGGAAGGCCGCCCGGTCACGGGCGAAGGCGACGAGCACCTGCGGGTCGAGGACCACCCGGCCCTCGGGCAGAGCGGCGGCCAGCGCAGCACCCAGGTCGGCGACCGGCGGCGTGGCGCGCATCATGAAGGGCACCGTAGGCGGGACCGTCCCGCCGCGCGCCCGAGGAGCCCCCTTGATCTTCATCACCGCGAAGTTCTCCGTGCAGCCCGAGCACGCCGAGCGGTGGCCGGACCTCAGCCGCGCCTTCACCGAGGCCACGCGCGCGGAGCCCGGCTGCCTGTTCTTCGACTGGTCGCGCAGCCTGGAGGACCCGAGCGAGTACGTCCTGGTCGAGGCGTTCCGGGACGGCGCCGCCGGCGGCGAGCACGTGCAGTCCGAGCACTTCCGGGCGGCGCAGGACGAGCTGCCGCAGTACCTCGCGGCGACGCCGCGCGTCGTCAACGTCGAGCTGGCGCAGGACGACTGGTCCGAGCTGGGGGAGATGCGCGTCGCGCCGTAGCGTCGGCGGCGTGCCGACCTTCGACGCCGAGCTGTGGATCCACGTCACGGTCGGCGGCACGACGTGGTCGACGTCGATCTTCCCCGACACCAAGCGCGGCGCCTACCTGCTGCCGGTGAAGAAGGACGTGCGGCGCCGGGAGGGGCTCGAGGTCGGCGACCGGCTGAGCGTCGCGCTCGAGCTCGTCTGACCCTCCGGTGGCGCCACCGGGCCGGCTGACCGACTCTGGCTGCCGTGCCGACCCTGCCCCCACCGCCGCCCGGCGATGCCGCCGTCGACTGGGTCGCCGCCCACCTCGGTGACCTCTGCGACGGAGCCCCCCGTGCCAGCAGCATCCGGGGCGGGCAGGCCGCCGCCGACGCCGCGCTCGCCTCGCTCGACCTCGCCGGCTACGCCAGCCGCCGCAGCACCGTGCTGCCGGTGGAGCGGCGCGGCGCGACCAGGATGTCGCCGTACGTCCGGCACGGGCTGCTCACACTGCCTGAGCTGTGGGCGGCGGCGAAGGACGCGCCGTGGAAGGACCGGGAGAAGTACCGCGACGAGCTGCTGTGGCAGGAGTACGCGCGGCACGTCTACGCCCGGCTCGGCGCACGCACCGCGCAGGACTACCAGGTGGAGCAGCCGCGGCCACCGCGCTGGCCCGACCCGTGGCCGCGGGAGATGGCCTGCATGGCCTTCGTCCGCGACGAGCTCGAGACCGACGGCTGGCTGGTCAACCAGACCCGGATGTGGGTGGCGAGCCAGTGGAGCGTGCGCGCCGGGCACGACTGGCGCGAGGGGGAGGACGCGCTCTACCGGCGGCTGCTCGACGGTTCCCGCGCCGCCAACCGCCTCGGCTGGCAGTGGACCGTCGGCACCGGTTCGGGCAAGGCGTACGGTTTCTCGCGCTGGCAGGTGGAGAAGCGGGCGCCGCAGCTGTGCGCCGGCTGCCCGCTGCGCGACCGCTGCCCGGTGCAGGACTGGCCGGAGGCGCAAGTCGGCGCGCGGGTGGCGCCGCCGGACGGGCTGGTCGACGGTACGACCGACGGCGGGCCTGCCGAGCCGGTCGTCAGCGGCGAGCCCGAGGTCGTGTGGCTGACTGCCGAGTCGCTCGGCGCCGCCGATCCGGCGCTGCTCGCCCACCCTCACCTGCCGCGGATGTTCGTCTTCGACGAGCCGCTGCTGCGCCGGCTGCGGCTGGCCGGAATCCGGTTGGTCTTCCTGGCGCAGGCGCTGGCCGAGCTCGACGTGGAGGTGCGCCGGGGTGATCCCGTCGTCGAGCTCGCCGACCGGCGGCTCGCGGTGACGCACGCACCCGTCCCCGGCTTCCGCCGCCGGGCCGGTCGCCTCGACGTGGTGGCCACCCACCCCTGGCCGTGGCTCGTGCAGCCGGGCAGCGGGTCGCTGCGGTCCTACAGCGCCTGGCGAAAGTCCCACCGCGTGCGCTGAGGAGCCCTCGCTGCTGAGTGACGGCTGGATGACCGGACGCCGGGCCGTGACTCGTGCCCTTCGCCCCTTGCCCGAGCGCCACCCAGCCCGCACGCTCGCGGTCATGACCCCCGCGAGCGTGAAGGTGGACCAGGCGTACTACGACAAGGAGCTCGCGCGGCTGCAGGTAGAGCTGGTCAAGCAGCAGGAGTACATCCGGGCAAAGGGACTGCGCGTCGTCGTCCTGTTCGAGGGGCGGGACGCCGCAGGCAAGGGCGGTGCGATCCAGCGCATCACCGAGGCGGTGAACCCTCGTGCAACCAGGGTGGTGGCCCTGACCGCGCCGACGGAGCACGAGCGCACCCAGTGGTACTTCCAGCGCTACGTCGCACACCTGCCCGCCGCCGGCGAGATGGTGCTGTTCGACCGGTCCTGGTACAACCGCGCCGGCGTCGAGCACGTCATGGGGTTCTGCACCGACGAGGAGTACCGCGAGTTCCTGCGATCGGTCCCGGCGCTGGAGCGCATGCTGGTCCGCAGCGGAATCAAGATCATCAAGTACTGGTTCTCGATCAGCGACGTCGAGCAGGAGCGGCGCTTCCAGGACCGGCTGAAGAACCCGGCCAAGCGCTGGAAGCTGAGCCCGATGGACCTCGAAGCGCGCAACCGCTGGGTCGACTTCTCGCGCGCCAAGGACGAGCTGTTCGCGGCCACCGACATCCCGGAGGCGCCGTGGTGGGTGGTCGAGGCGGAGGTCAAGAAGCGGGCGCGGCTCAACGTCATCACCCACCTGTTGGCCCAGGTGCCGTACGAGGACCTGACGCCGCGCCCGCCGAAGCTGCCACCCCGCCCCGCACCGGCGGAGGGCTACGTCCGGCCACCGCGCGAGATCCAGCACCTCGTCCCCGACGTCGTGCCGTGAGGCCCGGCCGGGCGGAAGGGACGGGTGGGTCTGACCTCGGCCGAGCTCGGGCATCGCCACGAAGCCCTCGATCTTGCGCTCGCGCGTCTCGGCAGTCGAGGGGCAGGCGTTCCCGGAGGAAGGCCTGCCCCTCGGACAGCGTTGGAGCGACTACTTCACGTCGTAGCGGTCCAGCATCATGACCTTGTCCCACGCGTCCACGAAGTCGCGGACGAACTTCTCCTTGGCGTCGGCGGAGGAGTAGACCTCCGCGATGCTGCGCAGGATCGAGTTCGAGCCGAAGACCAGGTCGGCGGCGGTGGCGGTGCGCACGACGTTGCCGTCGGCGTCCAGCCCCTCGTAGACGCCCTCGTCGTTCATCGAGGTGCGCCAGCTGATGCCGAGGTCCAGCAGGTTGCGGAAGAAGTCCTGCGACAGGACGCCCGGGGTGTCAGTGAACACGCCGTGCTTGACGCCGCCGGTGTTGGCGCCGAGCACGCGCAGGCCGCCGACGAGCACGGTGAGCTCCTTGGCGGTGAGCTCGAGCAGGTACGCCCGGTCGATCAGCAACGTCTCCGGCGCGAGCTTCGAGCCCGGCGTGGTCCAGTTGCGGAAGCCGTCGGCGCGCAACTCGAGCCACTTCATGCCGTCGACGTCGGTCATCTGCTGCGACGCGTCGGTGCGACCCGGGGTGAACGGGACGGTGATCTCGACACCGGCGTCAGCCGCAGCCTTCTCGACGCCGGCGCAGCCGCCGAGCACGATCGTGTCGGCCAGCGAGACCGGCTTGCTGAAGGCCTGCCGGACCTCGTCGAGCTTTTCGATGACCTCGTGCGTGCCGGCGTTGACCGCCCAGGAGGCCTGCGGCGCCAGCCGCAGGCGCGCGCCGTTGGCGCCGCCGCGCTTGTCCGTGGTGCGGTAGGAGGCCGCGGCCGACCAGGCTGTGTGCACCAGCTGGGAGACCGTCAGGCCGGACGCCAGGATCTGCTGCTTTAGCTCGTCGACGTCGGACCCGCCGACCAGCTCGTGGTCCACGGCCGGGACCGGATCCTGCCAGATCAGCTCCTCCTGCGGCACGTCCGGGCCCAGGTAGCGGCTCTTCGGCCCCATGTCGCGGTGCAGCAGCTTGAACCAGGCGCGGGCGTACTGGTCGGCGAAGTACTCCGGGTCGTCATGGAAC
>JAJAYV010000172.1 GCA_026786045.1 Frankiaceae bacterium
CTGGTACGCGTGCTTCAGCGGATGCTCGCCCTGACGACTGCGATCTGGCACAACGACCACACCGGACAGCCCGTCAGGCGATCCCTACTCGCCTACGACCACTGACCCGGCTTGGAATCGATCATCTAGTGGCCGACGTCCGGGCCACGACCGACTCACTCCACAGGTACCGCGTGCTCCGGCAGCACGCCGGTGCGGTGCCGCTGCCGGAGGCGGTAGAGCGCCAACCCGCCGAGCAGGACCGCGCCGACGGCCAGCGGCGCGCCGTACTGCAGGTACCAGTGGAACGGCTCGGTCGCGTTGTAGACCTCCTGGCGCGGCCAGCCCAGGTTGATCGCCATCGCCGCCCCCCAGCCGACGGCGGCGACGTTGATCGGCAGGCCCCAGCGGCCGAGGGAGAACGAGGCCGTCGGCTCCCACTGCCCGCGGAGCCGGGCGACCAGCATCGGGCCCGTGACCAGCAGGTACGCCAGGTAGACGAGCACGATGGCCAGGCTGGTGACCACCGTGAAGATCTGCGGCTGCCGCACGTTGACGACCAGAATCAGCACGGCGAGCACGCCGATCGCGACGGCCGGGACGACGGGGGTGCGGCGCACCGGGTGCACCCGCGCGAGGACCGATCCGCCGGGCAGGTTGTTGTCGCGCGCCATCGCGAACACGATGCGGATGGTCGCGGTGTGGACCGCCAGGGCGCAGACCGTGACGGCGATGACGACGCAGGTGAGGAAGACCTTGCCCAGGGTGCTGCCGAGCGACTGCAGGACGATCAGCTGCAGTCCGCCGCTGGACAGCCCGAGCCGCTCGTCGGAGAGGTCGGGAGCGGCCAGGATCGCCAGGCCGAGGATCAGCCCGCCGATCACGAAGGACGCCCCGAGCGCGGCGAGGATCGCCCGCGGCGCGGTGCGTCGCGGGTCCTTGGTCTCCTCGCCGAGCGAGCTCGCCGTGTCGAATCCGTACATCACGTAGCCCGACGCCAGCGCCGCGACCAGGAACGCGCCGAGGTAGCCCGAGCTGCGGCCATCACCTGTCCCGGCCGTCTCGAGCAGCGTGCTGGGGCCGCGCCGGACGTTGACGGCGAGCAGCACCACGAGCAGCACCGCGGCGACCAGCTCGATGAACACGCCGACGCTGTTGATGCGCGACATGAGCCGAACGCCGTAGGCGTTCACGACGGTCGTGAAGACGATCAGGACGGTGCCCAGGACGATCGCGTTGACCGCGAAGTCGTAGGTGCCATTGCCGTCCCCCACGACCTGGAAGCCCGACCACAGCTGCGGCAGCGTGAGCTGGTAGGCCAGCACGACCGCCGACAGCGTGACGATCGAGGCGATGAGCATCGTCCAGCCGGCCAGCCACGACACCGTGGCGCTGCCCAGCCGCTTGGACCAGTTGTAGACCGAGCCGGCGTACGGGTAGCGGGCGGCCAGCTCGGCGAAGCACAGGGCGACCATGAGCTGGCCCGCGAAGACCATCGGCCAGGACCACCAGTAGGCCGGCCCGCCGCTGCCGAAGCCGAAGTAGAACAGCTGGAAGGTGCCGGTCAGGATCGAGATGTAGCTGACGCCCGCGGCGAAGCTCCCGAACCTCCCGACGCTGCGCTGCAGGGACTGCCGGTAGCCCAGCTCGGCGAGGTCGGCTTCGTCCTGGTGGATGCTCACGGATCGGACCGTACTGAGCCGCCGCGGTCCGGGCTTGATCGACTCCGTACGCTGGCGGGGCGTCGAGGACGACGTGCTCGGGTAGGGGGCGTTCGTGAGGTCGATCTGGAAGGGCGCGATCAGCTTCGGGCTGGTCACGATCCCCGTGAAGCTCTACAGCGCGACCGAGCAGAAGGACGTGTCCTTCCACCAGGTCCGGCGCTCCGACGGCAGCCGCATCAAGTACAAGCGAGTGGCCGCCGTCGACGGCGAGGAGGTCGCCTACGGCGACATCGCCAAGGGCTACGAGCTCAGCAACGGCGAGACCGTCGTGCTGACCGACGAGGACTTCAAGGACCTCCCGCTCACCACGAACCGCGCCATCGACGTGCTGCAGTTCGTCCCGCTCGAGGAGCTCGACCCGATCTTCTTCGAGAAGAGCTACTACCTCGAGCCCGACAAGGCCGGCGCCAAGCCGTACGTCCTGCTGCGCGATGCGCTGGAGCAGTCCGGCAAGGTCGCCGTCGTCAAGGTGGCGCTGCGCAACCGCGAGTCGCTGGCGGCGCTGCGCGTGCGCGACGGCGTCTTCGTGCTCGAGACGATGCTCTGGCCCGATGAGGTGCGCACCCCCGACTTCGGCTTCCTGGACGAGGACGTCGAGGTGCGCCCGCAGGAGCTGGCGATGGCCGGCAGCCTCATCGAGACGCTGTCGGGGGAGTTCGACGCATCGCAGTACAAAGACTCCTACCGCGAGGCGCTGCAGCAGGTCATCGAGGCCAAGGTCGAGGGGCGCGAGGTCGTCCAGGCCGCCGAGGCCCAGCCAGCCTCGGGCACCGTCGTCGACCTCATGGCGGCGCTGCGCGCCAGCGTCGAGGCGGCCAAGAGCGGCAAGCCGGCGGCGGTGCCTCACGCCGCGACGCAAGACGACGACGCTGCGAAGGAGACGGCAGCAGACGAGGTGCCCGCGAAGCCGTCGAAGAAGGCGGCCGCGAAGAAGGCACCGGCCAAGGCACCGGCCAAGCCGGCTGCCCGCAAGGACGGGGACTCGGGCAAGAAGGCGCAGACCGTGAAGAAGGCGGACCGCAAGTCCGCCTGACCGGCGCGCGGGCGGGACCTCGCTAGTCTTGCCGCACCGCTACTGAGGGACCGATGACCGCTTCTGCCGATGCGCAGCCTGCCGACGACGCCCAGCTCGCCGACCCGGCGCGCGTGGCGGCGGTGCGCCGCGTCCTCGAGGAGGGCCTGAGCACGGTCGGTCTGGACCGGCTCACCAAGCTCGCCGCCGACCTGCTAGGCGCGGCCTACGCGCAGGTGTCCCTGCTCGCTGACGAGCAGTTCGCGGCCAGCGTCTTCGGCCTGCCACAGGACGCAGCGCGGACGGCTCCGCTGGTGGACAGCCTGTGCACTGTGACGGTCGGCGTCGGCGCGCCGTTCGTGGTGCAGGACGCCGCGAACGACCCGCGTGTGTCCGACCTGCCCTCCGTCGCCTCCGGGGCCGTGGGGGCCTACCTCGGGGTGCCCCTGGTGACCGACACCGGGTTCGCGCTCGGCGCGCTGTGCGTCTTCGACCGGGAGCCGCGCACCTGGACGGCGCGTGACGTCGGGGTGCTCGGCGAGCTGGGCGCCAGCGCGGTGGCCGAGCTCGAGCTGCGGGTCCTGTCGCGGGAGATGACCACCAAGGCGGCCCAGCTCGACCTGGCGCTGGCGGCGGCCGACACCGGCAGCTTCGACTGGAACCTCAGCACCCGGGAGCTGCGCTGGGACGACCGGCTGGTGCGGCTGTTCGGCTACGAGCACGGCGAGTTCGGCGAGCGCATCGAGGACTTCAACGCCCGGGTGCACCCCGACGACCGGGAGCGGGTCGCCGAGCACCTGGAGCGGGCCATCGACGCCGTCGGCGACCTGTCGGTGGAGTACCGCATCATCCGGCCGGACGGGCAGCGCTGGGTCGAGGCCCGCGGCCGCTGCCTGCCCGGACCCGACGGCCGGGCGGCCCGGCTGCTGGGGGTGGCGTACGACTCGACCGAGCTGCGGGAGGCACGCGACCGGCTGGCGCGCACGCTCGAGTCGATGACCGACGCCTTCTTTTCGCTGGACCACGAGTGGCGCTTCACGTTCGTCAACCCTGAGGGCGAGAAGCTGCTCGGCCGCGAGCGCGACACCCTCGTCGGCTGCGACATCTGGGCCGAGTTCCCCGCCGCGGTCGGGTCGGTCTTCGAGATGGAGTACCGCCGCGCGGTCGACTCCGGCGAGCCGACGACGTTCGAGGCCTACTACCCGCCGCCGCTCGACGACTGGTTCGACGTGCGCGCCTGGCCGACGCCCGACGGGCTGTCGGTCTACTTCCGCGAGATCACCGCGCGCCGTCAGGCCGAGCACGAGCGGGCCGAGGCCGTCGTTGACCGCGAGCGGGCCCACGCCGCCGCCGAGGCGGCCAACGCCCGGCTCACCCTGCTGGCCGACGCCGCGCACCTGCTCGCCCAGTCGCTCGAGCCGGCGCAGGTGCTGCAGCGGCTCTCCGACGTGGTCCTGCCGACGCTGGGCCGCTCGCTGGTCGTCGCGCTGACCGGTGAGGCGGCGGGGGCGCTGCTGGACCGCGAGCTGCCGTCGGACTCCGCCGTCCACGTCGTGCACGTCGCCCACGCCGCGCCCGATCTGCTGCCCCGTCTCGAGGCGGTGGTCCGGGACGTCCCACTGTCGACGTCCGACTCCGTCGGGGTGGGGGCCGTCATCCGCACCGGCCACGCCGAGTGGCTCGCGGAGGTCGACGAGGCGCTGCTGCAGGAATTCGCCCCCGACGCGCAAGCGCTCGGCGAGCTGCTGGCGGTGGCGTCGGACGCGGCGCTGACCGTCCCGCTGGTCAGCCGCGGCCGGGTGCTCGGCGCCGTCTCGATCGGCGACGCGCAGCCTGGTGCCGTGGACCGGGCGATGCTGGCCGACCTGGTGAGCCGCGCCGCCGTCGCGCTCGACAACGCGCTGCTCTACCGCGCCGAGCGGCGCACCGGCCTGACCCTCCAGCGCAGCCTGCTGCCCGGCGACGTGCCGCAGCTGCCCGGCATCGAGGTGGCCGTCCGCTACCGCGCCGGTGCGACCGGCGCCTTCGTCGGCGGCGACTGGTACCAGGGCGTCGTCGTCGGCGACGACCTCGTGCTGTGCATGGGCGACGTCATGGGCCACGGCATGCGCAGCGCCGCCCGCATGGGCCAGCTGCGCGCCATCGTCGCCACGCTCGCCCTCGAGGGGCACGGTCCGGGGGCCCTGCTCGCCCGGCTGGCCGACAGCGTCGATGTGCTGCTCGACCTCGAGCTCGCGACGCTGCTCGTCGCCGTCTACAGCCCGTCGCGCCGCACGCTCACCGTCGCCTCGGCCGGCCACCCGCCGCCGCTGCTCGCCGCACTCGACGAGGAGCCCCGCTACCTCGACGTGGTGCCCGGCCCGCCGATCGGCTCGCTGCCGGGGGAGTACGAGGAGCTCGTCGTCGACGTGCCGCCCGGCTCCACCGCCGTCCTCTACACCGACGGGCTGGTCGAGCGGCGGGGCGAGGCCCTCGACGTCGGGCTGGAGGCGCTGCGCCAGGCGCTGTGGGAGCTGCGGCTGCCGCCGGAGGCCGTGGCCGACCACTTGCTTGCGACCCTGGGCCGCACCGAGGGTGCCGACGACGACGTGGCGCTGCTCGTGCTGTCCCACCTGCTGGATGCCTGAGATGATCTGCCTCCAGGGCGGCGCGGAGTTCGGCGAGCTCTGCCGGGAGATGGACGCGGACCTGCTGCGCCGGGCGGGCGGTGGACCGGTGGTGATCACCGCCCTGGCCGGCGCACCGGGCCGCGAGTACCGCACCGCCGGTGACAACGGCGTACGGCACTTCACCTCGCTCGGGGCGCAGGACGCCACCGTCGCGCCGGACGTCCGGGAGGACGAGGCCGGCGCGCTGGCCGCGTTGTGCCGGGCCCGGCTGCTCGTGCTGCCCGGGGGGTCGCCGTCGCGGCTGCTGGCAGCGCTGCAGGACACCCCCGTCGGGACGCTGCTGGGGTCGCTGCTGGCCGACGGAGCCTTCGTCTCCGGCTCGAGCGCCGGCGCGATGGTGCTGTGCGACTGGACCGTCCTACCGGACCGGCGCGGGCCGCGCGGCACCGTCGTCGAGCGCGGGCTGGGCCTGGTGCCGGACCTGCTGGTGGTGCCGCACTGGAGCGGCGGGTCGAGCCGCGGCGAGTGGCTGCGCGCGGTCGAGCAGACGGTGCCGTCCGACGTGCGCGTGCTCGGGCTGCCCGAGCAGTCCGGCGTCCTCGTCGACGGGCGGCGACTGACGGCCGTGGGGGCGTCGGCGACGACGCTGGTCAGCGAGGGTGGCCGGGAGCTGCCGGTCGGCCTGTCGCTGTCCTGATCCCCGGCTCTGCCGGCGGCGCAGGGCCCGTCGCTTCGTCGACCGCCTGACGCGGGTGGGATGCTCGCGGCGCGCCAGCACCGGGCGCGACCAGCTCAGGAGGACAGGCCGTGACCGAGGACCCCCGCCCCACCAGGCCGAACGCATCCGGCGGGCCGATGTCGGAGCGCATGCAGGCGCTGCTGTCGCGGGCCGCCGAGGAGCAGCTGACCGAGCAGCGCCAGGTGTCGGCCGTGCTGGCCGACCTGCGCGGCCTGGTCGCGAACCTGGGCGAGCAGCTGCGCGGCACCGCGTCCTCGGCCCGGCTGGAGAGCCTGGGGGGCGACGTCAGCTCGCTGTTCACCGAGCTGCGCATGTCCACCAGCGGGCTCGGTGAGCGGCTCGACGTGCTCGCCCGCCGGGTCGACGAGCAGGCCGCTTCGACCACCGAGAGGGTCACCGCGCAGGGCGCCGGCAGCGAGGCGCTGGCCGTGCGGGTCAGCGGCCTGTCGGAGGACCTGTCCGCCCAGAGCACAGCGCTCGACCGGCTGACCGACTCGGTCGGCGCCTTCCCCGACGCGCTGGCCGCGCTGCAGCGCGAGGTGTCCGGGCTCCACGACCGGCTCGCGCCCTTGGGCGACGTCCGCACCGGGCTCGCCGATCTCGTCGCCCGTACCGGCGCGATCGAGCCGCTGCGCCCAGAGGTGGGCGCGATTTCCGCCCGGATGCAGGGCCTCGCCACCAGCGACGAGGTCGCCCGCAGCCGCGACTCCCTTGTCGCCGCGGTCACCGAGCGGCTCGACCGCCTCGAGGGCCTGGTCGACCGGCCGGCGCTCACGCAGGAAGCCCTCGACGCCTCGCTGACCCCCCTGCTCGCCAAGCTCGACGACGTCGCCTCCGGCGGCCAGGTCACGGAGCGGCTCGGCGGGCTGGACGACCGGCTGTCCGCGCTCGAGGCGCGGCTCGGCGAGGTGGCGGAGCGGCTGTCCGACGTGAGCGACGCCGCCGGCGGGGTGCCGGCCGTCGCGACCGACCTGGCCCGGATGGCGGGGCGCCTCGACGAGGTCGCCACGCTGCGCGCCGAAGTCTTGGCCACCCGCGAGGCCGTGCTCGCGCAGCAGGAGGACTCGCCGGTGCCGAGCCTGGTGCTCGGGGTCGCCGCGCTGCGCGAGGACGTCCAGGACCTCGGCTCGCGCGTCAGTGAGGTGAGCGTGCCCACTGCCGAGGCCGTCGCGACGGCCGTCGGCCAGCAGGTCACCGACCGGCTCGTCGACGAGCTCGCCCCGCGGGTCGCCGATGTCGTGCTCACCCGCGTTGCGGCCACGCTCGTCGAGCAGGTGGCCGGCAGCGTCACCGCCAGCGTGCAGAGCGGCCTCACCGAGAAGGTCCGCGCCGCCACCGCCGACAGCGAGCGCCGGATCAGCGCCCACGTCGACGAGGCCGTCCTGGCGCTGGCCGAGGCGCTGCTGCGCCGCCGTCGCGGGACGCGTTCGGGCACGACCGCGCTGCTGGGTGCGGGCGAGCTCGAGGTGGCGGCTCCGGTCGACGTGGGGCAGGGGGCGGCTGCCGCAGCCGACGCGGTCGAGGTCGGTGACGCGGTGCAGGGGCCGGAGGACGCGGTCGCCCCGGCGGAGCTGCCCGACGACGTGCCGCCGGTGGACGTGCGCCCGGAGGAGGCCCCGGACGAGCCTCGTGCCGAGGACGCGCCGGACGAGCAGGTCCCGGACGAGCAGATCCCGGACGAGCCGCTCGCGGACGACGAGGAGCTGGAGCCGGTCGCAGACGAGGAGGAGCCGAAGCCGGTCGTGGACGACCCGGATCAGGATCTCGCGGCCCAGGACGCCGACGCCGCGGCGGTCGGCGCCCGGCTGCGGAACATCGACATCGGCGGCGAGAGCGCCGTGCCCGGCTCGCCGGTCGCGGCGCCGGGCGAGGTTGCCTCGCCGGACGACGTCGAGGACGCGGCGCAGGCCGAGACCCCTGACGAGGATGAGGACGACGAGGAGGAGGACGCCCTGGCGGCGGCCTCCGCCGCGGCGGCCGCGCACGTCGAGCAGGACGAGGATGACGACGACGACGACGACGGCGGGCTGGCCGCGGCGGCTGACGCAGCCGCGGCCGACGTGGAGCAGGACGAGGACGACGAGGCGGAGCAGGAGGTCCCCGCCGGGCCGCCCACTCAGGCGCCGGCCGTTGCGACCTTCACCATGCCGCGCGGGCCCGAGCCGGTCGCCGCGCCGACGCAGTCGGTCGTGCCGGCCCCGCAGTGGGACGACGACGAGGACGAGGACGGCCCGCCGCGGCGTCCCTGGTGGCGGCCGGGCGGCTGACCTGCCGGCTTGGAGCTCGTCGTCGGGGCCGACGTCCAGCTCGAGCTCGACGGCCAGGACCAGCGCTGGCTGCACGTCGGGAGCTGGACCTGGACTGCGGCGAGCTGCTGTTCACCGCGCTGACCGCGATGCAAGGCATCGATCCGGACAACGTCGTGGACACCGCCGGCTGGAAGACCCTGCTGGAGAGCGGCTGGCAGTTCGGCGACCCCATCCCCGACCAGCTCCCCGACCAGCTCCAGCGCCCCGGCGGGCCGTGCAGCACCCCGCGGTCGCACGCCCGCCGGTGGCACGACGCGCTCAAGCTGCTCCTGCGCGCCACCTTGGACAGCGCCGCGCTCGGGCAGCGGGACAAGGCCGCCCCGCACCTGGACGTGACGACCAGCCTGGCCGCCCTGAACAGCGACCCCGGCGCCCGGCCCGCGACCGGCGCCTCCGGTGCCCGGCTGCCACTGAGCCTGGTCAAGACGTGGTGGTGCGACGCGCACATCACCCGCTACGTCCTTGGCC